>NZ_VOQX01000037.1:0-47708 GCF_016643525.1 Pantoea sp. Morm
TCTGACCTGCCCCCAGTATTAGATACAACGCTCAGTTAGTAATGTCGGTTTGTTTACCTTCTAATTTTCCATTTCTCCAGCTTGCTGCAAATTCAGCCGGCGCCTGGTATTTCAGCGATGAATGAGGTCTGGACTCGTTATAATCCTGCCGCCAGCCATTAATGATTTTCCGGGCATGAAGAATATCGCTGAACCAGTGTTCATTCATGCATTCATCCCGAAAGCGACCGTTGAAACTCTCAACAAATCCGTTCTGCGTTGGCTTACCTGGCTGAATAAGTCGCAACTCCACACCATGCTCAAAGGCCCATTGATCGAGTGTGCGGCAGGTAAACTCCGGGCCCTTATCAGTTCTTATTGTCGCCGGATAGCCTCGAAAGAGTGCGATGCTGTCCAGAATACGCGTGACCTGAACCCCTGAAATACCGAAAGCAACGGTGATCGTCAGACACTCCTTCGTGAAATCATCCACACAAGTCAGGCACTTAATCCGACGTCCGCTGGCAAGTGCATCTATGACAAAATCCATCGACCATGTCAGGTTCGGCGCATCCGGGCGAAGAAGCGGAAGCCGCTCAGTCGCTAGCCCCTTACGACGTCGTCTGCGCTTCACACTCAGGCCGTTAAGGTGGTAAATGTGGTAAATGCGGTATACCCGCTTGTGGTTGACGTGAAGAACCTCCCGACGTAATAACTGCCGGATGCGCCGGTACCCAAAACGCCTTCGTTCGAGCGCCAGTTCTGTGATACGGCTTGATAAATGTGCATCAGCCGCCGGACGCTGAGCCTCATAGCGGCAGGTCGACAGGGACAAACCTGTTAGCCTGCAGGTACGACGTTGCGACAGACCGGCCGCTTCACACATAAACTCAACGGCTTCCCGCTTCTGGTCTGTCGTCAGTACTTTCGCCCCAGAGCCAGCTGCTCTTCCTCAAGCGACTTCAGGCGCTTAACCTCGGGCACCTCCATACCGCCATACTTCTTACGCCAGGTGTAAAAGGTGGCGTCTGAAATGGCATGCTTGCGGCAGAGTTCCCGGGCCGAAACCCCGGCTTCTGCCTCGCGGGGAATACTGATGATCTGTTCGTCAGAGAATCGCTTCTTCATGGGGGAGTCCTCATGTGGCTTCTGAAGACATTACTAACATCGCGGTGTGTTTATCAACGGGGAGCAGGTCACAACCCGTGCTGACTGTTCTTTAGTTTTTGCTCGTGCTTTAGCGGGTGACAACTCGGTGTATGTGCCTATGACCAGCGATCGCTGTTTGCCTGCAAAACGATAACGCAAACGCCAAAAGGGTACCGAGTAACTTTCTGGGAAGCATAAATACAGCCCACCACCATCAGAGCGACCAGCAAAATGCTCACCCGATTTTATCCATGCTCTGATTTGTAAGTATGTCAGTTTTGCCATGCTTATCTTGTCTCATTGCTATGTACATAAACTGCGTATCATAAATGCCAGTATGTACACGTCTATGTACATACGAAACACGCACTCTTGTGATACATCATGAGACTTTATAAAACAAAAAAAAACATGATTTACAATGGCCTTTTTATTCTGACGAGACTTAGTGAGACTACGCGAGATCGCGTGAAACGTTACTCGATGTTCTGAATCTGCTCGCGCATCTGCTCGATCAGCACCTTGAGCTCAATTGCCGAGGCGGTGATGTCCGCATTGATCGATTTCGACGCCAGCGTGTTCGACTCGCGGTTGAACTCCTGCATCATAAAGTCGAGGCGGCGGCCGACGGCTTCTTTCTTCTTCAGAATGTTGTAAGTCTCTTTTACGTGCGCATCGAGGCGATCCAGCTCTTCGGCTACATCAATACGCTGGGCCATCATCACCAGTTCCTGCTCAAGGCGATTGTTCTCCAGCTGAACCTCAGCTTCTTCCAGCTTGCTCACCAGACGCTCGCGCTGCCATTTCAGCACTTCTGGCATCTGTGCACGCACTTTACTGACCTGCTCGGTCACGCCCTGCAGTCGCTGTTCGATGAGCGCTTTCAGCGCGTTGCCTTCACTTTCACGCGCAATGATGAAATCGTCCAGCGCGCCATCCAGTGCTGCCAGCAGTTCCGCGTTGATGGCATCCAGATCCTGCTCCTGCGCGGTCATCACGCCCGGCCAGCGCAGAATATCCAGCGGGTTAATTGCGCCTTCATCACTCTGCATCTTCACCCAGTTCGCCGCCTGTACCAGCTGTTTAGCCAGCGACTCATTCAGCTGCAGCTCACCCTGAGCGCTGGCATCGGCGTCGAAGCGCAGGTTGCACTCGATTTTGCCGCGCGTCAGGCGGTTGCGGATGCGTTCGCGAATCACCGGCTCCAGGCTGCGAAACTGCTCCGGCAGGCGGATATAGGTTTCGAGGTAACGCTGGTTGACGGAACGCAGTTCCCAGGCGGCGCTGCCCCAGCTGCCTTTGGCTTCACGGCGGGCGTATGCGGTCATACTGCGGATCATAAGCTTCTACTCATTCAGGAAATGTTCTTCGAATTATAGCGAGGGTGCTCCCGGCATGATAGGCGTAAACGCACAGCAGGGTGCCAGGCCTTTGACAACCGCGTTTATTGTTATTTACCGATGTTTTCAGGCGATAAAAATATCAAGGTTGTGAATGCAGAGATAAATAACGTTTTAATCTGGCGAAAAAATAGCTACTGCGTGAATTGACCTGCGGTAATTATCGCCAGCTTGTGAACGGGCAGGGTTTTTCCCTTGATTAAAATCATTAAAACACTGATGCAAAGCTGTGAATTGTGTCAATCCATTGATTTTAATGGATTTAATAACCGTTAAAACATAATGGATTTGTGAGTGTTGTTTTTGATCATATATAACGAAAATACCGTTGCGCAGGGCAAAATTGATCTCTATCGTTGGCACCACTTGAGGACGACAACCACAAAAATGATGTGGACGGCCATCAGGAAAAATATAAGTAATTAAATTTTTCTATACACAGCAAATTGAATAAGACCGACGCAGAACGCGCTCCTTGTTTTATTCACCTAAATGGAAATCAGCAAATGAACATGAACAAAATCGTTGTGGCTTTAGGTCTGTCTATGTCTCTGGTGGCGGGTTCTGCGATGGCAGCAGGTGAAGGTAACGGTACTGTGACGTTTAAAGGTGCGATTGTTGATGCGCCATGCTCCATCGAACCAGGTTCAGTCGATCAGACGGTTGAGCTGGGTCAGATTTCCAACCTGGCGCTGAAAGACGGTGGCCGTTCTACACCGCGTCCATTCCAGATCAAACTGGAAAACTGCGACACCGCAACGAAGAAAGAAGTGACCGTGACCTTTGCCGGTACTGGCTCTCAGGTTATCCCGGGCAAACTGGCTATCACCGGTACTGCATCAGGCGCGGCGATCGGCATCAACTTCGGCGATACCGAAATTGAACTGGGTACCGCAACACCAGCGCAAAAACTGATGGACGGCAACAACCAGCTCTCCTTCGCAGCCTTCCTGCAGGGTGGCGGCGCTTCTGAGACTATCGTCCCGGGCGAATTCCAGAGCGTGGCTGACTTCGCACTGAACTATCAGTAATGGTCAGAGACTGGCGGGCTTCCTTGCCCGCCACTCTATCTTTTCGCTTAAGGAACTGCGGCGATGAGTCGTTTTATGCCTGCGGCGATAGTTTCGGCATCGGTGCTTTTCATCAATGACTGCCGCGCCGAACAGTTGATCGACCGCGGCCGCGTTGCGTTACGCGGCGCCATTCATCAGGGTGCCTGCGCCATTAAGGTCGATGATGCTGAACAAACCATCGCGATGGGGGTGCTGCCGCTGGCGCGCCTGCAGCGTGACGGTAAAGGGCCGGGTTTTCCCTTCTCTATCCAGCTGGTCAATTGTCCGGTGGAGTACAGCGCGTCGGGAGGCGTGGCACGCACCTTTTCTATCACTTTTGACCACGATGGCCCGCCGGGTCAGCAGCGTTTTGCTGTGTATGGCGATGCCAAAGGGGTAGAGCTGATGATTACGGATACGCAGGGCAACACCATTGCTCCCGGTGAGGCGCAGCCGATCGATCAGCATCTGACGCAGCAGCACGACCTGCGTTATCGGCTCACGCTGGTCAGCAACCAGCAGCAACTGCACTGCGGGAGTTACGCCGCCGCGATTCGGTTTCACATTAATTACAACTGATCTTTCACGGTTTACGGACACCGCTTGCCATGAAAAAGGCTTCATTAACTGCGCCAGCCTCATGTGCGCGCAGGCAGCGTATCAGGCTGACGCCGCTCAGCGTGGCGTTAATGTTAGCCCTCGGCTACAGTGCTCCGCTCTTCGCTGCCAGTGCGGTCTCATTCAACACCGATATCCTTGATCTCAACGATCGGCAAAACATCGATCTGTCGCAGTTTGCTCAGGCTGGCTACATCATGCCGGGCGAATACATGATGGAGCTGCGCGTCAACCAGACACAGATTCCGGAAATGCTGGTGCGCTACTACGCGCCCGAAAACGCGCCGAATGAAAGTCTGCCCTGCCTGACACCCGAAATGGTGGATAAACTGGCGCTGAAACCGGAAGTGCTGAAAAACGCGTCGTGGCTGCAGGATGGCCAGTGTCTGGCGGTGGATTCCATCTCCGGTATGCAGGTGCGCGGCAATCTGGGTGAATCTCGCCTCAGCATCACCATTCCACAGGCCTGGCTGGAGTACAGCGCCGCCAACTGGGAACCGCCGTCGCGCTGGGATAACGGCGTCCCGGGCCTGTTAATGGATTACAACCTGTTTGCCTCCACTACGCGTGCGCAATACGGCGCTAAAAGCCAGAGTGTGAGCGGCAACGGCACCGGTGGCGTTAACGCCGGTGCCTGGCGCCTGCGTGCGGACTGGCAGATGCAGCAAAATCGTGGCACGGGCAGCCATCGCCAGGAATTAACCTGGACACGCTTTTACGCCTATCGGCCGCTGCCTTCTCTCCAGGCGAAAGCCACGCTGGGCGAGAACTATCTCGATTCCGGCATGTTTGACAGCTTTCGCTATCTTGGTGCGGCGATCACCAGCGATGACAACATGCTGCCGCCCAACCTGCGTGGCTATGCGCCGGAAGTAACCGGTATCGCCAAAACCAACGCCAAAGTCACCATTAGCCAGCAGGGACGGGTGATTTATGAATCGCAGGTGGCTGCCGGTCCATTTCGTATTCAGGATCTCAATGATGCCGTCTCCGGCCAGCTTGACGTGCGCGTCGAGGAGCAGGACGGCAGCGTGCAGACCTTTAGCGTCGATACCGCCACCATCCCGTATCTGACCCGTCCGGGCCGCGTGCGTTACAAATTCGCCAGCGGCAAACCGGGCAGCGAAGAGCACAAAACGCAGGGGCCTACGTTTGCCACCGGCGAATTCTCCTGGGGGATCAGTAACGGCTGGTCGATGTACGGCGGCGGGCTGGCCGCCGGCAATTACAAAGCATTATCGATGGGTCTGGGACGCGATCTGCTGTTGCTGGGCGCCATTTCGTTTGATGCCACCCAGTCTCAGGCTGGCTTGCCGCAGCAGGGCAACAAAAGCGGCGGCTCTTATCGCCTGAGCTATTCCAAACGCTTCGAGGAACTTGATGGTCAGGTGACGTTTGCCGGCTACCGTTTTTCGCAGCGCAACTTTATGAGTCTGCCGCAGTATCTCGACGCGCGTTATCGCAACCAGCAGGTTTCTAACAGCAAAGAGCTCTACACCATTACGCTCAACAAGCATTTTCGCAGCCTGAACCTGAGTAGTTACCTCAGCTACAGCCATCAGACCTATTGGGATCGTGCCCCGCTGGATCGCTGGAGCTTTTCCACCTCGCGCTACTTTGATGTCGGTCGGTTTAAGAATCTGAGTTTAAGTCTGTCGCTCAACCGGACGCAATATAACGGCAAAAACGATGACAGCGTTTATCTCAACTTCAGTATGCCGATTGGCGGTGACAGCAGCCTGAGCTACAGCCAGCAAACCAGCGGTAAGCAGACTACCCACTCGGCCAGTTTTTATGACCGGCTGGACAGTAACAACAGCTACAGCCTGAGCGCCGGCCTCAATAACGATCGCCGTCAGTCGTTCAGCGGGTTTTACAGTCATCAGGGCAGTCTGACCAGCATGACGGCCAGCGCCAGCGCGCAGCAGGGTCAGTACCGCAGCGCCAGCCTGTCACTGCAGGGCGGTTTAACGCTCACGCCGCAGGGCGCGGCGCTGCACCGACTGGGCATGCCCGGCAGCACGCGTCTGATGGTCGATACCGATGGCGTCTCCGGCGTACCGGTCAACGGTGGTGGCAGTAACACGTATACCAATTTCTTTGGCAAAGCGGTGATTTCGGATGTGAACAGCTATTACCGCAACACCGCCAGTATCGATGTCACCGGACTGGCTGACAACGTGGAAGCGTCGCGCCCGGTAACCCAGATCACCCTGACCGAAGGCGCCATCGGTTACCGGCGTTTTGGTGTGATTAAAGGTATCAAAGCCATGGCCGCCATCCGGCTGGAAGATGGTAGCTGGCCGCCCTTTGGTGCCAGCGTCCAGAGTAACGGACGCGAAGTGGGCATTCTGGATGATGACGGCCTGGTATGGCTGAGTGGCATTGAGGCCGGTGCCAGCATGGATGTGCGCTGGAACGGCGAAACTCAGTGTCAGCTGGCATTGCCCGATCCTCTGCCGCAGCAGTTGCTCGACGAAGGACAGAACTTGTTATTACTTTGCACGCGCCGCGCCGCGCCTGCTTCTTCAACGTAAGGAAAGAGTTAATCATGCTGGTAAAAACGCTGAGCGGCGCCTTGCTGCTCTCCACGCTGACGCTATCGCTGCAGGCTCACGCGGCGATTGCGCTTGATCGCACCCGGGTCATTTTTAACGGTAACGAAAAAAACGTCTCACTGAATATCAGCAATGAAAACAAGCAGCTGCCTTATCTGGCGCAGGGCTGGATTGAAGACAGCAGCGGTAAAAAAATAACGTCACCGCTGGTGCTGCTGCCGCCGGTGCAGCGCGTCGAACCGGGCGAACGCAGCGTGGTGAAAGTGCAGGCGCTGCCAGCCATCAAGGCGCTGCCACAGGATCGTGAATCGGTGTTCTATTTCAGCATGCGTGAAATCCCGCCGCGCAGCGAGAAGAGCAACGTGCTGCAAATCGCGTTGCAGACGCGTATCAAGCTGTTCTATCGCCCGGAAGCGATCGTGGTGAGCAATCCGTCAGTGGTGACGCCATGGCAGGAAAAACTGACGCTGACGCGCAAGGGTGCACGCTACCAGCTGAATAATCCCACGCCTTACTTCATTACGCTGGTGGATGCACAGCCAGCGAAAGGCCAGTCGCTGAAGAAGAGCTTTGAACCGGTCATGGTCGCGCCAAAAACCAGTATCGATCTGGGCGTGAACGCAGCAGAACTGGGCAGCGCGCCGCTATTAACCTACATCAACGACTACGGCGGCCGTCCAACGCTGGCGCTGAAGTGTGCCGGCGACAGCTGCAGCGTCGTCAGTAACAAGGTGGAGCAGTAAGCGATGCGTGTGCTGTTGCTGGTGCTGACGCTGTTGAGCCTGACTCTGCAGGCGGCAACCAACGGCGTGGTGCATGTGTATGGCGCGCTGCAGGAGAGTCCATGCTGGCTTGACGTCGGTAACAATGATCAGGCGGCTGGCCTCGATACCACGCCGACCGCCGCGCTGCAACAGGTCGGCGAGCAGGTGATGAAGCAGGCGTTAACGCTGCATTTGCAGGACTGTCCGTACAGTATCCGCAATGTCGCCGATCCGCTATGGCTGCAACATGTGCCGTCCATCAGCATCGACTTTTTTGCCCCGCAAAGTCTGGCCGACCCGCAGCTGATTCGCGTACAGGGCTCTGACGGCGTGGGCCTGCAATTGTTTGATGAGAACCATCAGCCGCTGCCGCCCACCTTCCGCAATCTGCGCGTGCCGCTCAGCGCCGGCAGCAATGTGCTGAGCTGGCTGACGGTTGAGGAACGCACCGCGCTACCGCTGCAGCCGGGTGCCTGGTCAGCCAGCGGCCAGTTACAGGTGAACTATGACTAAGCATCGACTTGTTCCGTTGATGAAGTATTACAGCAGGCTGCTAATCGGTAGCCTGCTGCTGTGCATCTGCTGGCCGCTGCATGCGGTGGAGCTGCGCCTGCACGGTACGCTGATTGAGAATCCGCCCTGCACGCTGAATGACAACCAGAGCCTGATGATTGAGTTTGGCGATGCGCTGAGCGTGAAAAAGATCGATGGCGTCAACTATCTGCAGCGTAAGGCGATACCGGTCAAGTGCACCGAGGATCCGGGTGCGGCATTGCAGGTGCGTCTGACCGGTACCGCTTCCGGTTTCGACAGCAGCGCGCTGCTCAGCAGTGTGAGTGCGCTGGGTATTCGCTTTTATCTGGCCAGCAAGCCGCTGGCGGTCAACAGCACGTTGCCGATTGTTTTCCCCGGCACACTCGATCTCGGCGCGGTGCCGGTACAGCAGCCGGGCGTGACGCTGGAGGGTGGGGAGTTCACCGCCAGCGCGGCGCTGCTGCTGGAATATCAGTAAGGAGAGGCGATGAGAGCGGGCGTAATGCTGGTACTGGGATGGCTGCTGGTGTCACAGGCACAGGCGATAGAGATGCAGCTGCACGGCACGCTGGTGGCGGAACCCTGTTCGCTGGAGCCGGATCAGCAGCAGCTGGAGCTCAACTTTGGCGATATCGTTGCGAAATCGCTGTATCAGAATCCACGCACGCCGTCGCGTCCGCTGGTGATGCGTCTGAGCGGTTGTGATACCGAACTGGGTAAAGACGTCGAGCTGGTGTTCAACGGTATTGCCGATGCCGAGCAGCCCGATCTGCTGGCGCTGGCCGGTGATGCCGGTGCCAAAGGCGTGGCCATTGGCCTGAGTGATGCGGACGGAAAGCTGGTGCCCATTAACCGGGGCGTGATGCATTTTCCGCTGCAGCAGGGCGACAACCAGCTGCAGTTCAGTGCCTGGCTGCAGGCTTCGGCGAGCGCGATTGCCGAGCGCACCATTGAGCCTGGCAACGTATCGGCGATTGCTACTTTTTATCTGAACTATCCCTGAGTGCCTGTTATGTGGTTGATAAATCAACATATCACGTTTGACCCGGATCGGCGCCTGTTGCGCGATCGGCATGATAACGAGCTGCTGCTCAACCAGAGCAGCGCACGCTGCCTGGCGCTGTTTCTGCAAAAGCCGGGTGAGGTCATTAGCCACGAAACGCTGCTGGATGAAGGCTGGCGCAGCCAGGGGGTGCACGTGACGGAAAACTCGCTGCGCCAGATGCTATCGATGCTGCGCAAGCAATTTCTGCAACTGCGGGTTGAAGGAGAAACCTTTGTCACCGTTCATCGTCAGGGCTACCGGCTGCATGAGTCGGTGCGGGTGGAAGCCTGTTTACCGCTGGCTGAAGCCGTAGAAGAAGCGCGCATTGCGTCGGAAGCACGTATTCAGCCGCTGGTGACCACCCATGTGCACACGGCGCCGCTGCCGGTGATAGCGCCGCCGATCACCGCCACTGTGGCGGAGGAAATACCCGCTGCGGCGCCACGCAGCCGTTCC
Source organism: Pantoea sp. Morm (assembly GCF_016643525.1). Taxonomy (NCBI): domain Bacteria; kingdom Pseudomonadati; phylum Pseudomonadota; class Gammaproteobacteria; order Enterobacterales; family Erwiniaceae; genus Pantoea; species Pantoea sp. Morm. The sequence goes on from NZ_VOQX01000037.1 coordinate 9,556, forward strand.
GGGCTGGTGTTAATCGGCATGTTGATCAGCGCAGTGCTGTTACTGGTGCTGGCCTTACTCGGCATTAAGGTGCTGGAGATTCGCGACGTGGTGACTGTGACCTATGCACCCTATCGCCACGTGCAGGGCCGGCAGTGGTATATCCAGGACGACTTCAGCGCCACCGAGCGTGAAGAGATCGATCAAAATCTGCAGCTGGTGAGTGACAGCATGGCGCGCTTTATCCAGCTGGCCGAAGAGGAACGCCACATTTATATCAACCGCACCAAGCTGGCTGACCGTTACAGCTGGTTTATCTGTCAAAACCCTATCGAGCAGAAGGATGCGTTATGTCGGTCAGCCATATATTTCGTCGCCGAGTAACCTGGGTGTTGCAGGGGGGATTACTGATGCTGGCGCTGGTACTGGCGGCCATCCTGATTTATCAGCTGTCACGTCGCATTCCCCATTGTGAAGCGGATTCGATTCTGATTTCCAGAGAGGCGGGACAGCTGGTGGTGTCGCACGGGCAGTGGAAAGTGCAAAACAGTCTATTTCAGGCCACCGGCAATTACAGCGGCATGATCAGTTATTACTCGCCACAACAGCAACTGCAGCGCCGCGAACCGGTTGATGTCTCTTTTGAACTGCGCCACAGCTTCTCCGGCGCCGCGCTGCGCAGCGAAACCACTGCTATCTCCTACAATCTCGCCAATCGCGCCTCACCACAGAATATTGAGCGCTATATCTCCGCCGGACTGGCGCCCGGCCATGTCAATTACGGCTGGATTTATCGTCTGCAGAATGTGCGTTATGTGATTGGCAATAATGCGAATCCGTCTGTGATTTGTAAGAAATAACATTATTTTTAAGCTTTAAAATTAAGGGCGCTACAAATGGGAAAATTAATTATTATCTTCATTTCTTTCACGATGATTAATTCGGTAGTCGCTTATGCAAGGAATGAAAACGCATGCTGGGGAGAACCCGTAAATATCACGGCAATTTCAGCAACTTCAATTGGCTCTTTCCCTTCTAATAGAAAAGGTACAGAGAAAAGAATTTTCTTTAAGACAGAGCCAACAACATTTCCTGGTTATTGTAATAAAAGTTTTGCGGGAACACCGAATGGCATGCATTATTATGGGGATATGAATCCATTATTTTCTCTTTCTGAGTTAAATCAAGGGTACTATAAATTAAGTGAAGATGTTGATATCAGAATATCTCTTGGGACAATTTATAAAAGTTATAAGTTTCCTATGATTCCTCCGAATTCTGTAAGCGGAGCTGTCAAGCCAAATGGTGTGGGTGAAAGAATATACGTTAATAATTTTTCAGCCGCAGGTGAGGGTTTTATAGATTTAGTACTTAGGCGGGATATCATTGGTGGGGCTATAATTATACCGGCTGGTGTAAAGCTCTACGATATGTATAGAGTTTTAACTATATCTCCATACCCACCTAAACCTGAAGATCCACTTCTTCAAGGTGTTATTATGGGCGGAGGAGTTATAATCCCAGTTCCTGTTGTCTGTAAAATTAATCAGGATAATCTAATTCAGGTAGAGTTTGGTAATTTAAGTATTGCAGCTGTTTCTGATTCTGAATCAAATCCGTCCTTCATCAAAGACATTCCTATTGACGTGTCGTGTAGTGAGAGTATCACAAAAAAGGTTGGAATAAAGCTGGTTTCAGAGTTCTCTCCATTTTCGAGTAATCTGGTGGCAACAAGTAATCAAAGTTTAGGTCTTGCCATGCTTCATAATGGGGTAATAATAAAGCCGTACGACTCTTTTCCAATGGATATATATGATGGGTTAGGTCATGCTGCCTTTAGTATATTTCCTGTAAAAAATAAAATGTCCAAGTTAGAATCAGGTGAATTTACTGCTTCTGCGATCTTAATTGTGACACCAGACTGAGCTCTGTTTAAATAAAGCATGATGGTTGTTGTATTGCACATTGTAAGTCTGGCTCGATTCTGATTTCTCAGGAGGCAGGTATCTTTTGCGATTCTTTGCAAAATAACAACGGTCTAATTTGATTGTTTTAAAATATTTGTGCGTGAATAGACTATGATGATTATTTTGTTGCGAAGGAAATATATATTATTTATTGCTAAGGCTTTTTTCATGAGCACCTTTTCTCATCAGGCTCATGCTGGTCTTGATTATGCCTGCTGGACTGACCCCTTAGCGGTAATGGTGTTGACATCAGGCCGTTTGGCTAGCTACACGCCTCCTAAAGAAGGAGCGAGTGGCAGGATATTCTTTGATGAATCATTAGGGTATTTTTCTGGCATATGTAACAACCCTGGAAAATATGAATGGAATAGTGTGCGTATCGAGGCTGACCTTGGCGCCTATTTCATCCCATCAGTTAAAAATAGCGGATATTACAGGCTCACCGATGAAGTAGACGTGAAGGTGCAAGTATATGCGCCAGACTGGTATCCTTATCCAGTGCGCTTCGAAGATGGTAGATATAAAGGTCCTGGTCGTGGGGTAATAAAGCCAGGTTTAGGTAGGGTTCATGATGTTTTTTCAACTGCTGGATATAACCTGACTGATTTTATTATAACTAAAGATATTGTGGGTGGAGCAATTTTTGTTCCACCCAATGTAGAGATTGCCACCATTTATACTATTGGATATGTAACGCGGCCTTATCCTCCGAGACCCGAAAAACCCTTGCTAAAAATCGTTATCGGACCTCACGGCATTATCATCCCGGTACCCATTGTCTGCGATATCAATAACGGCACGGATATTAACGTTGAATTTGACCGCATCGCGGTAAGCTCCGTTTCTGAATCAGTGTCCAATACCGCCAACTACAAAGATGTGCCGTTAGAAGTCAAATGCAGTTCCGCATTAAATCAGGAAGTCAATTTACGCTTAGTCGCCGGCACCACCTCTTTCTCGGATGAACTCATCGCCACCAACTATCCTGATCTGGGCATTGCAGTTAAACATAAAGGACAATTGCTCAAACCGATGGGCACTTCTGCTGTCCGGTTAATCAACGGCATGGCGTCAGAAGTTATCACCGTGTTCCCGGTGAAAAAGAAAGGACAACCGCTGAGCGGTGGTGAATTCAATGCTTCAGCAACATTGCTGATCAGCATGCCTTGATGATGCTTTAATCCGCGTTATTGATATTAATGTTAATTAATCTTTTTATGATGGTTAAAGTTAAACACTTATCAGAGGGAGATCGGCTTAACCTGCAGCGATACAGATTAACGGTGTTTGAAAATATTTTTCATCATCACAGCTCTGTGAATCACCATGATTCACGGGGGTTTTCACACCATTCACAGCTTTTTGGCCGTACATTTTCTGTAGCCAAAGTCTATCAACCATTATTCAACGAGACAGTTTTTGGCCTGTTTCGGCAATTGGGTTTGCTATGCTCTTTCTCTGTTTTATGTCGTGGTATCTGTCCGGACGAGACCCGCGCGTCACGCCACCTTTGCTGATGCAGCAATTTCTGCAGCGGCGGCGTCGGGGACAGTGCGGTGAGAAAGTCGCCTCTTTCCCTTTCGCTTCGCTGGCCTGTCTTATCTGTTTCCTCCCCACGCTGATTTATCTGCCCAACAGTGGTGGCAATGGCTTTGATCTGCCGCTGAATTTGCTCACTGCAGGCTGCCTCGCGCTGCTGGCGGCCACGCTGCTGTTGAGGAACTGGCGCCAGCCGCGCGATTTAATTGATGACAACGTCATGACGCATGCGCTGTTGCTGATGCTGTTTTGCTTTGCGCTGGCGGTGATCCTGCAGGAGAACGATAACGGACTGCTGACCGGCGTTATCCGGCTACTGGGGCTCAGTGCCATACTCATTCTGTGGCTGCTGCTGGGCCTGATGCCGCAGCTCTGGCAGCAGCGTCAGCGGATCATTGCCGGTATTGTGCTGCTCAGCACCTTGCAGGCGCTGCTGGCGATTGCGCAAACCTGTTTTCCGGCCCAGCTGCAAACGCTGATGGAGTTTCGCTATCACGCCGGCCAGATTCGCCCTTACGGTATTTTTCAGCAGTTCAATTTGCTGGCCAGCTTTCTGGCGACCGGTCTGGCGGCAACGGTCTGGCTCTGTCTGCAATCTGACATCAGGCACCGTTTCTTACTGCTGCCGGCAGTGCTGATCAACAGCCTGGCGCTGCTTCTGACGCAGTCGCGTACCGGTGCGTTTGGTTTTGCGCTGGCGCTGCTGGTGATGCTGCTGGTGTGCGATCGTCGCCAGCGCGCGGTAATCATCAGGATTGTCATGGTGATGGCGCTGGCCGTGCTGTGCGCCCTGCTGCTGCGCAATGAATTAGCGCCTGGCATGCGTGAATTTGCGGCGTCCGACCTGGCGCGCCAGCAGCTGCTGGAATACACGCTGCGCATGATCATGGAAAAACCGTTCAGCGGCTGGGGCTTTGGTCAGTTTGAGTATCATTTTTCGCGGATACGCATGGTGGACGCGATCCACCTGAAAGATTTCAACGCCACCCATCCCCATAACGAGTGGCTGTATAGCTGGGTGGAAGGCGGTGTTTTGCCGATGGTAGGCTTCACCGCCGTGTTGCTGGCATGGCTGACGCCGCTGTGGCGCTGGCGCAGTCAGCCGCAGCGCCTGATGCTGTGGAGTCTGACGCTGCCCGTCATGCTGCACACCATGGTCGAATTTCCGCTCTATCAATCGCTGCCGCATCTGTGGCTGCTGATGCTACTTACCCATCTGGCGTTACGTCAGCCCGAAGATCGGTCAATGATTGAACCTGCGACGCCGGGTCTGCCGTCGCGTATGCTGCGCCTGAACATGGCCGGCGGCGCGATTGCGCTGATGCTGTTTTTCTTCAGCGGCCTGCAGACCAACGCGCTGCTCACCCAGGCGGAGCGCGGTCAGTTCCTCTCGTATCCTTCACGCGATCAGCTGTGGAATCCGTGGATTCAGGGCGAGCGCTATGAGTTTGGCGAAATGGTGCATTGCCTGATGCGCTACAACCAGACGCGGGATGAGCGCCTGCTGGCGCGCTTTGTGCAGCAGTCGTCGCTGTGGCTGGAGCGCCATAACGATCTCAACGTGTTCCGTAATGCGGTGATGATTGAGTGGCATCTGCGTCACTATCAGCGATCGCGCAGGCTGCTGCGTCAGGCGCTGACTCTCTATCCGACAGATGAAAGCCTGCTGCAGCTGAAAGCAAAAATGATGACGGAATGGTCATCGGCGGCCTATGCTGTGACAGATGAGACAGGCAACTTCTGAGGCTAAGATGTTGAATAAATGGATGGGGCCGCTGGGCTTCGCCATGATGTTAAGTGGATGTCAGACTTCTCCGCCCACCCCGCAGGTTATTCCGCCGCATACCGCGCCCGTGGCCGTGTGCGGGGCCGGCGAGATGATGATGCAAACCACGCTGTGGTTTGATCTGCCGTCCCCCGCTGGCGCAGCGGGCTGGTCGCAGTTTGCTGAACGCGACATCACGCCGCACTTTCCCTCGCCGCTGACGATTTACGATGCCCGCGGCCCGCAGGGCAATCGCAAGGTACTGGTATTGCTTCATCCGGCGGATCGGGCCAGCTCCGAAAGCATTAACGCGCTGCGCGACAAGTTTAAACATCGTTTTGCGACACAACCGGTGACGCGTATCGACTCGCTGGTGTGCGCGGCGCTGTAACACGCGCTGGCTGCACGCGGGCAGGACAGCCGCCTGTGAAGTCCGTATAATGCGCAGCCAAACCCAAGCAAGCCGGAGAGAAACCATGCGTCCAGCAGGCCGTAGCACTTCTGAAGTGCGTCCCGTCACCCTCACTCGTCACTTTACCAAACATGCGGAAGGCTCGGTTCTTGTCGAGTTCGGCGAAACCAAAGTCCTGTGCACCGCGACCGTTGAAGAGGGCGTGCCGCGTTTTCTCAAAGGCAAAGGTCAGGGCTGGGTAACCGCAGAATATGGCATGCTGCCGCGTTCGACGCACAGCCGTATGGCGCGTGAAGCCGCCAAAGGCAAGCAGGGCGGACGTACGCTGGAAATCCAGCGCCTTATCGCCCGCTCGCTGCGTGCGGCGGTTGATCTGCAGGCGCTGGGTGAATTCACCATCACGCTGGACTGCGACGTGATTCAGGCCGACGGCGGCACGCGCACCGCGGCAATCACCGGTGCCTGCGTGGCGCTGGCGGATGCGCTGAACGCGCTGGTGGCGGCCGGTAAGCTGAAAGCCAGCCCGCTGAAAGGCATGGTGGCGGCGATCTCGGTCGGCATCGTGGCCGGTGAAGCGGTGTGTGATTTAGAGTATGTCGAAGACTCTGCCGCTGAAACGGATATGAATGTGGTGATGACCGAAGATGGCCGCATGATTGAGGTGCAGGGCACCGCAGAAGGCGAGCCGTTCAGCCATGACGAATTGTTGCAGCTGCTGGCGCTGGCGCGCGGCGGCATTGAGCAGCTGATTCAGGCGCAGAAAGCGGCGTTAATTGATTGATGTAACAGGCGACCACAGAGTCGCCTTTTCTTTATTTGAGGAGTGAGAAATGAAAGCCTGGCAGCGTCAGTTTATTGAGTTCGCCCTGAACAAAGGGGTGCTGAAGTTTGGTGAGTTTACCCTGAAGTCCGGCCGTAAAAGTCCCTATTTCTTTAATGCCGGTCTGTTCAATACCGGGCGCGATTTAGCGCTGCTGGGCCGTTTCTATGCGCAGGCGCTGGTGGATGGCGGCGTCGATTTCGACCTGCTGTTTGGCCCGGCCTACAAAGGCATTCCGATTGCGACCACTACCGCCGTGGCGCTGGCCGATCATCATGACCGCGATGTGCCGTACTGTTTTAACCGTAAAGAGGCCAAAGATCACGGCGAAGGCGGTTTACTGGTGGGCAGTCCGCTGCAGGGCAAAGTGATGCTGGTCGATGATGTGATTACCGCCGGCACGGCAATTCGTGAATCGATGGACATCATCAACGCCCACAACGCCACGCTGGCCGGCGTGCTGATCTCACTCGACCGCCAGGAGCGCGGCCGTGGCGAGATTTCCGCGATTCAGGAAGTGGAGCGCGATTATCAGTGCAAGGTCACGGCGATCATTACGCTGAGCGAGCTGATTGATTACCTGGCGGAGAAGCCAGAGATGGCCGACCATCTGGCGAAGGTGAAGGCGTATCGCAAAGAGTACGGTATTTAAGGTTTGCCGCGGTCGCCATTAATGGCGCCCCTACAGTCGCAGGATGCCAGGTCACAGGGTGCGCATTGATGCGCCCTGGTGGCGAAGGTCGGGGCGATTGCAAAGAGTACGGCATTTAAGGTTTGCTGCGGTCGCCATGAATGGCGCCCCTACAGTCGCAGGATGTTTGAGCGTAGGGTGCGCATTAAGGTACGACCGGGCACATGGGTAACAGATCAGACCGGGCACACAGGTAACACTTTTTGTGGTCAGTCGATCCGGATAATACGCTTTTCTGCCCGGTCATAATACGCAAGGATGAGCCTGTCGAAGAGGATGACGTCAATGCCGTCGTCCACTTCCAGGAACCGCACGTACTCGCCCCGTAACGCCGCGCTCAGGAAGGTCCGCCCGTTCAGCCTCAGGTCGCCTTTTTCACCGACTTTGTACAGCTTCGCCCCCTCCGGATAGCCCACCTCCGGCACTTTTCCGTTCCATTTCCGCGGTGAAGGCGTCCATATTTTTGCGGGCGGCTGCTGCCCGTGTGCCTCATGCGGCTTTTCCTGATTGAACTCGTTCCGCCATCCACTGCACCATGCCTGCTGCTCTGGCAGCGAGCCAAAGACGTCGTGATGGCTCATGGCGACCTTCAGCGACCGGTGCATCCGCTCGTGGCGGGCGTTCTGCCCCGGACAGCCCGGCGCGGTTCTTTCCGGCTGTATCCCCAGTTTTATCAGCCACACGCTCAGCTGCGTCAGCGCGAGGATGCCCGGCGCAACGAAGGGCGAGCCGTTGTCGGTGCGGATAACGTCGGGCAGCCCGCCTTCCAGGAAGGCCTTTTCCATGCAGCCGCGCACGAACACCGTGGTCTCCGACGTGCCCGGCTCGCAGGACAGCAGGTAGCGGCTGTGGTTATCGGTGAGCGTGAAGGGGCGGCACCAGCTGCCGTCTTTCAGGCGGAAGCGCCCTTTAAAATCAGCGCTCCAGACGTGGTTATTCCTCACGGGCGTCGTGAGACTGCGCAGGTTGCCCGGCGTTCGCTTGCGTGGCGTCCGCGGCTGAACCATTCCCGCCGCCTTCAGCAGGTCGCCGATGGTGCTGGCGGCGGGCACGATGAAGTCAGCGCCGTTGCTGAGGAACCAGTGGCGGATTTTTTTGGGCCCCCAGTCGGGGTGCTGCTGGCGGAACTGAACAAGGCGCGCGGCGATGTCGGGGGGGATTTTATCGGGCTGGAGATGGCGGGCGCGGGAGAGATTTTCAAGCGAGGAGAGCTCGCCGGGGTTAAAGCGGCTGAGCCACTTGTAGCCGGTTTTGCGGCTGATGCCGTGGCGGTGACACAGCTGCGTCATGGATTCCCCGCCTGCCTGGCAGGCGAGGATGAATTCAAGGCGTTGCATGGTAACAGTCTCAGTCCAGGGCATAGTGAGTCTCCTCTGCTATGCCGTTTATAACTGTTACCCATGTGCCCGGTCTAAAGTGTTACCCATGTGGCCGGTTTGTACCTTCATGCGCACCAGGTGGCGAAGGTCGGGGCGATCGCAAAGAGTACGGTATTTAAGGTTTAGCGCGGTCGCCATGAATGGCGCCCCTACAGTCACAGGATGCCTGGGCGTAGGGTGCGCATTGATGCGCACCTGGTGGCGAAGGTCGGGGCGTATCGCAAAGAGTACGGCATTTAAGGTTTGCTGCGGTCGCCATGAATGGCGACCCTACAGTAGCAGGATGTTTGAGCGTAGGGTGCGCATTGATGCGCACCTGGTGGCGAAGGTCGGGGCGTATCGCAAAGAGTACGGTATTTAAGGTTTAGCGCGGTCGCCAGCGCCGCACGATAGCGTAGCGGCGCAATTTATTGCGCGATGAATCGCGCCGCTACAAATCCGCTGTGCGTATTAAACCAGCTGTGCGGCAATCAACGGCCAGCGGCTGTCGAAATCGGCGGTCGGGCGATAACGGAACTCCGAGCGCACATAGCGTGACAGCAAACCTTCGCAGAACGCCAGCAGCTGGCTGGCGAGCAGCGTCTCATCGGTCTGGAAACCTTCGCCGTCGCGCATCTTCTTCTCTTTCATCACCTGGCGCAGCTGAACTTCGATACGCTCAAACAGCTGATTAATGCGCCCCTGCAGGCGATCCTGTTCAAACATCAGCGCGTGGCCGGTCAGGATGCGCGTCAGTCCTGGATTACGCTCACCAAATCCCAGCAGCAATTGCACGATCAGGCGCAGGCGCGCCATCGTCTCTTTTTCATCTTTCAGGATCAGATTGATGCGGGTAATCAGACTGTCTTCAATAAACTCAATCAGGCTATCAAACATGCGCGTTTTGCTGGGAAAGTGGCGATATAACGCCGCTTCCGAAACGCCAACATTGGCGGCCAGCTTGGCGGTGGTGATACGCTGACTGCCATCGCCCGACTCCAGCATTTGCGCCAGCGCCTGCAAAATCTCTTCGCGACGATTCCGTTTCGCGACTTTTTTTTCTGCCATGACCTTCAACACCCCTGAAATTCACCAAAAACAGGCAATACTGCCTTATCTGCCACAGATAAAGCGGCCTGTGGCGACAAGAAATAAAAAGATGGCTATGCGAAAAGTGAGCGTATTACTGACGGCCAGAGTGACCGAAACCGCCTGCGCCGCGATCGCTGGCGTCAAAATCTACCACCAGGTTAAATTCGGCCTGCACCACCGGTACAAACACCAGCTGGGCCAGGCGATCGCCAGGCTGCAGCGTGAAGCTATCCTGGCCACGGTTCCACACTGAAACCATCAGCTGGCCCTGATAGTCGGAGTCAATCAGCCCTACCAGGTTACCCAGTACGATGCCGTGTTTGTGACCGAGACCGGAGCGCGGCAGGATGACGGCAGCCAGTGACGGATCGGCAATGTGAATCGCCAGGCCGGTCGGAACCAGCGTGGTCATGCCCGGTGCGATTTCCAGTGCGTCATCAAGGCAGGCGCGCAGATCGAGACCCGCGGAGCCAGAGGTCGCATAGGTGGGTAGTGGGAATTCCTTGCCTACGCGCGCATCAAGTATTTTTACGTCGATTTTTTTCATCATAACGGCTGACAATCTCGTCTATTAATTGTTGGCCAAGGAGCGTCTTATCACTGAGCGGTAAGACTTTCTCTCCCTCCTGCCAAAAAAGGTGAAGAGCATTGGTGTCGCTATTGAAGCCCTGCCCGGCCTGCGCCACATCATTGGCGCAAATCAGGTCCAGGTTTTTCCGCACCCGTTTTTGCCGCGCGTATTCTTCCACATTCTGGGTTTCGGCAGCAAATCCCACCACGAAAGGGCGCTGCACTTTGAGCGCCGCGACGCCTGCGACAATATCCGGGTTCTTCACCAGCTGCAGCGTGACGTTATCATCGCCACCCTGTTTTTTAATTTTCTCTGCGGCAATGTTTGCCGCCCGGTAGTCTGCCACGGCTGCGCTGGCAATGAAAATATCTTGTTGGCTGATTTGCGCCATCACCGCCGCTTCCATCTCCAGTGCGCTGTTGACATCAATACGCGTCACGCCGGCGGGCGTGGCTAAGTTCACCGGACCAGAAACCAGCGTCACGTTTGCGCCGCGCTTCGCCGCAGCCGCGGCAACCGCATAGCCCATCTTGCCGGAGCTGTGATTACTGATATAGCGCACCGGATCCAGCGCTTCTCGGGTCGGACCGGCGGTGATCATAATGTTGAGATGTTGCAGATCGTTGACGGGCGCGGCCCACTCCAGCGCATGCGCAACGATGGCCAGCGGGTCCAGCATGCGGCCCGGGCCGATATCACCGCACGCCTGGCTGCCGCTGTCCGGTCCCCAGATCAGCACGCCGCGCTGCGCCAGACGCTGCAGATTCTCCTGCGTGACTGCCGCGCGGTACATCTGCTGGTTCATGGCCGGCACGATGGCGACCGGTGCCGCACTGGCCAGGCAGGCGGTGGTGACCAGGTCGTTTGCCATGCCGGCGGTAATGCGTGCAATCAGATCGGCGGTTGCGGGCGCGAGCACAATCAAATCGGCCCATTTTGCCAGTTCGATATGGCCCATTGCCGCTTCGGCCGCCGGGTCGAGCAGGTCATCAAACACTGGATAGCCGGAAACCGCCTGCAGGCTGAGTGGCGTAATAAAGGCTTTGGCCGCATCGGTCATCATCACGCGGACATCCGCGCCGCGATCGCGCAGACGGCGCACCAGTTCCGGTGCTTTATAGGCCGCGATGCCGCCGCTGACGCCCAGCAGAATTTTTTTTCCGGCTAATCCCATCATGTTGTTTGCCTCACTTCAACGCAGAGTGCCGCGCCTGGCGCGACAGATGCAGGCAACTTTATCACAAAATCGGCGACCCGCCTTTTCACTGCCTGCGCCCTTTGCGAGCCGGCTCTGGAATTTGTCATGCGCCGCTGGTGGCCTGCAATGCACCGGCGCAGAATGGCGGCATTGCAGGGAGGGCGGAACGATGACGGAACTGGCACCACGGGAAAAACTGACGCTGCTGGGCGCCGAGGCGCTAAGCGATGCCGAACTGCTGGCGATCTTTTTACGTACCGGTACGCGCGGCAACAGCGTCATGGGGCTGGCGCGGCTGATGCTGAACGAGTTCGGTTCGCTGTATCGCATCATGACCGCCAGTAAAGAGGAGCTGGGGCAGATAAAGGGCGTCGGCAGCGCCAAAATGACGCAACTGCATGCCATTGCGGAACTGGGGCGGCGCTTTTTTGCCAGCCAGCTGGCGCGCGAAAATGTGATGGAGAATCCGCAGGTCACGCGCCACTACCTGCAAAGCGTGCTGGCACATCAGGAGCGTGAAATCTTTATGGCGCTGTTTCTGGATAACCAGCACCGCGTTTTGCAGGCGCAGAAGATGTTTTCCGGCTCCATTGCCAGCGTGGAAGTGCATCCGCGTGAAATCGTGCGTGAGGCGCTAAAGCTCAACGCGGCGGCGGTGATACTGGCGCATAATCATCCGTCCGGCATGGCGGAACCGAGCCGTGCCGATCGCGAGATTACCAGCAAGGTGGCGCAGGCCTGCGCGCTGCTGAATATCCGCTTATTAGATCATCTGGTGATTGGTCACGGCGAGTTTACCTCTTTCGCCGAGCGCGGCTGGCTGTAATTCGCGGCGTCAACTGGGCAGAAATCCGGCGTTTTTGCGCGATCCGGAGGGATCTTTATCTGTTCGGGACTTGAGCACTTCGGCTTAGCGGCGTATACTACGCCACCTTTGAGAATCTCGGGTTTGGCGTTTGGGCCAGCTTAGCGGGTTCACATGGAACTCGCCTGGGCGGGCTAAGGCCTGACGAGGCGGCCAAAACCTAGTTTTTAAAGCTCGAGCTGATTTGATTTTTGGAGAATAGAAATGTCACGAGTCTGCCAGGTAACTGGAAAGCGTCCGGTGACCGGTAACAACCGTTCCCACGCAATGAACGCGACGAAACGCCGTTTCCTGCCGAACCTGCACTCTCACCGTTTCTGGGTTGAGAGCGAGAAGCGCTTCGTTACTCTGCGTGTATCTGCTAAAGGTATGCGTGTTATTGATAAAAAGGGCATCGATACGGTTCTGGCCGAAATCCGCGCCCGTGGTGAGAAGTACTAAGGAACTGAATCATGGCTAAAGGTATTCGTGAGAAGATCAAGCTGGTTTCCTCTGCTGGTACAGGTCACTTCTATACCACCACGAAGAACAAACGTACTAAACCTGAGAAACTGGAACTGAAAAAGTTCGATCCGGTTGTACGTCAGCACGTGATCTACAAAGAAGCCAAAATTAAGTAATTTTGGTGTTCTTGCGAAAAACCCGGCTCCGGCCGGGTTTTTTGTTTCTGCGCTACGTTGAGGAGATGAGATGCCTGAATTACCTGAGGTAGAAACCAGCCGACGCGGTATAGAACCTCACCTGGTGGGAGAAACCATTCTGCATGCCATTGTGCGCAATCCGCGTCTGCGCTGGCCGGTTTCCCATGAAATCCATGCGCTGAGCGACCAGCCGGTGCTCAGCGTACAGCGCCGCGCCAAGTATCTGCTGCTGGAGCTGCCGCACGGTTGGATCATCATTCATCTTGGCATGTCCGGCAGCCTGCGCGTTCTGCCCGGCGAACTGCCGGCTGCGAAGCACGACCACGTCGATTTGGTGATGAGCAATGGCAAAGTGCTGCGCTATACCGATCCGCGGCGTTTTGGCGCCTGGCTGTGGACTACCGATCCGGAAGGCAGCAGCGTGCTGGCGCACCTCGGGCCGGAACCGCTGAGTGATGTCTTCAGCGGCGGGTATCTGTATGAAAAGTCGCGCGGCAAACGCACGGTGATCAAGCAGTGGCTGATGGATAACAAAGTGGTGGTGGGCGTGGGGAACATCTATGCCAGCGAATCGCTATTTACCGCCGGGATCTTACCCGATCGTCCGGCGATGAGCCTGAGTGAAGCGGAAGCGGAACTGCTGGCGAACACCATCAAAGCCGTACTGCTGCGTTCAATTGAGCAGGGCGGCACCACGCTGCGTGATTTCCTGCAGACCGACGGTAAGCCAGGCTATTTTGCGCAGCAGTTGCAGGTGTATGGACGCACTGGCGAGCCCTGTCGCGCCTGCGGTACGCCGATCCTCAGCGGTAAACACGGTCAGCGCAGCACCTTCTGGTGTCCACGCTGCCAGCACTGATTACGGCTGCGCCAGCTTCGCCAGCAGCGCCTGATGCACCACGGCAGGCAGAAATGCCTGCACGTCACCCTGATGGCGCGCCACTTCCTTGACCAGCGACGACGAGACAAACGAGAAGCCTTCGGACGGCATCAGAAACACGCTCTCCAGCGTGGGCAGCAGATGACGGTTCATGTGCGCCAGCTGCAGCTCATACTCAAAGTCCGATACCGCACGCAGACCGCGCACCAGCACGTTCGCGTTCTGCGCCTGGGCAAAATTCGCCATCAAATCGCTAAAGCCAACCACCTCAACATTTGGCAGATGGGCCGTAACCTGGCGCGCCAGATCGACACGTTCATCAAGGCTAAACAGCGGCTTCTTACTCGGGCTGGCGGCAATTGCCAGCACGATGCGATCAAACATCTGCGCTGCGCGCGTGACGATATCCAGATGGCCCAGCGTCATCGGGTCAAACGTGCCGGGATAAATCGCTTTAGTGCTCATACGCGGCCCTGTGTTGAGGTGTGATGCAGCGCCCAGAGCGCCGAGTATTTATTAAAGGTGTATTGTGCGTTGACCACCGCCAGAATCCAGCCCTGTTTACCATCGAGAAAACCGGCGCGCAGCAGCAGTGTCTTAATAAACGCGCCTGCGGTGTGGCTGAAAACAGAGAGAATACTGCAGCGCTTACCGCGCTGAAAGCGCTCCTGCGCCCAGGCTTCGGCATAGTTCATCTGCTTGCGCTGGAAGGCGATCAGGTCGCGGCAGGTCAGGTGCTGCAAATCACCCGGCAGCGCCACCACCGGCGTGCCCTGCGTCTCCAGCGATTCGTGCACCAGATTGTCGTTATAGCGCAGATGGCGCGGATAGAGGCGCAGCACGCGGTCGGGATACCAGCCGCTGTGGCGCATAAAGCGGCCGAGAAACAGATTACTGCGGCCGAGGCTATAAACCTTATCGCTGGGTGGCTGTGTCAGCACCTGCTCAATGGCGCGGCGCAGTTCTGGCGTAACCCGTTCATCGGCATCCAGCATCAGAATCATATCGCCGCTGGCAAAGGCCTGTGCGCGCTGACGCTGCTTACCAAAGCCGGCCCAGCCGTCTGCCTGATAGACCTGCGCACCGTGCGCGCGTGCCACCTCGATGGTCGCATCGCTGCTGCCCGAATCCAGCAGAATGATTTCATCTGCCCAGCTGACGGAAGCCAGCGCCTCCGGAAGGAGTTCAGCTTCGTTTTTGGCGATCATCACCACGGAGAGACGTTGGCGTTGCGACATGCGTTAATGAGCTCGTGGAGGCAGATGCGGTTCGAGTAACTGTAGCAGACGCTGCAGTGCGCCCTGATTCTGGTGCAGCACGTCTACCGCGTGGCGGCCGTAGTAGCGGCGATAATCGTCATCCTGCAGCAGGTTCGCCACTTCTTTTTCCAGCGACACCACATCAGTAACGGTAATCAGCCCTTCCGCCTGTTGCAGACGGGCGCAGATATCTTTGAAGTTCCAGATGTGCGGGCCCATCAGCACCGGAATGGCATGCGCAGCGGGCTCGAGCGGATTGTGGCCGCCGCGCTCCACCAGGCTGCCGCCAACAAAGGCCAGATCGGCGATGCCGTACAGCAGCATCAGTTCGCCCATGGTATCGCCAATCACCACCTGCGTGGCGCTGGAGGGGATCTCGCCGCTGCTGCGCAGGGTAAAGCTGAAGCCGCGTTTTTGCGTCAGGTTGCAGGCATCTTTAAAACGTTCCGGATGGCGCGGCACCAGAATCAGCAGCAGGTCCGGGAACTGTTGCAGCAGGCGGCGATGGGCGTCAAGCACGATGGCCTCTTCGCCTTCGTGCGTGCTGGTGGCGATCCACACCGGGCGGCGCGACGCCCACTGGCGGCGCAGCGTCACCGCGCGTGCTGCCAGCTCAGGCGTAACGGAGATATCAAACTTCAGACTGCCGGTCACGGCCAGGTGCGAGCGCTTCAGGCCAAGGCTGAGGAAACGATCGCCGTCCTCAACGTTCTGCGCGGCGATCAGCGTAATGCGCTGCAGCAGGTCACGCATGAAACCGCCGAGCTTTTTATAACCTCTGGCGGAGCGTTCAGACAGGCGCGCATTGGCAATCACCAGCGGAATCTGGCGCTGATGCAGAATGCGAATGATGTTCGGCCACAGTTCGGTTTCCATGATAATCACCAGCCGCGGGTCGACGGTATCGAGGAAACGGTTGATTGAACCGGGCAAATCGTACGGCAGATAGACGTGATGCACGTCTTTGCCGAACGCCGACTGGGCGCGCTCGGAGCCGGTGGGCGTCATGGTGGTCACGGTAATGGGCAGCGTCGGATAGCGATGACGCAACGCGCGCACCAGCGGCACGGCGGCAAGCGTTTCACCGACCGAAACCGAGTGCAGCACGATGCCGTGCGGCGCTACTTTACCGCTGCAGTAGCCGTAGCGTTCCGCCCAGCGTTTACGATAGGCCGGTGCTTTTCGACCGCGCAGCCACAGGCGCAGCCAGATCAGTGGCTGAATCAGATAAAGCAGGGCTGTATAGAGAGTCGTCATAGTTAAGGTTACGACCAGTTCGCGTCAAAAAACACAGGAAAGGCGGCATGTTAACAGAAACTGACCGCCTGCTCATACCACTTCGTCAACGGGTTTGCAGAACGTGCTGATAAAGCGAAGTCAGCGCCTGCGCCAGTCTTTGCGGACCATAAGGTTCAATTTTGCAACGTGCGGCTTCGCCCAGCGCCGGATTGTGCGAAAGTGCAGGCGTTGCCATTACCGCTTCGTTTAACGCTTTGATATCCAACGCATCGCAGACAAAACCTTCCTCACCGTTGGTGATAAATTCTGCGCCGCCGCAGCCGGTGCTGGTAATGATTGCCAGCCCGCAGGCCATCGCCTCCAGCACCACATTGGGGAACGGATCGTACAGCGTTGGCAACAGCAGCGCATCGGCAGCGTGATAAAACGGCTGAACGTCCTGCTGCACGCCCGCAAAGCGCAGGCGGCCGAGACAGTTAAGCTGGTTCGCCAGCTGCTGATAGCGCGCCAGCTGTTTGTCCTGGCCGACCACCACCAGGTAGCGATCGCTATTAGCGACCGCTTCGATAGCGGCCTTTAGCCCTTTGCGTTCGAAGCCGGAGCCAACGTAGATCATCACCGTGGCGTCCTGCGGCAGGTTGAGTCGCTGACGCGCGGCGTGACGCAGCGTATCGCTGGCAGGCTGAAAACGCTGGCTATCAATGGCGTTGTGAATCACGTGGATTTTGCTGGCATCCAGCGCGAAGTGGCGCAAAATATCCTGCTTCACCATGTGCGAATTACAGATCACCGCTTTCAGCGAGGGCGCATTGAACATCTCCGCTTCCGCCTGCAGCACATAGCGATGGTACGGGCTCAGGCTGGCGCTCAGCCGCTGCCACGGCGAAACAATGCGCGCGCGCTGCTCCAGCCATACGCGATGCACACCGTCGCCGGCGCGGAAAATATCGCAGCCGGCGATGCGCTCGTGGCTCTGTACGATATCGAACTTTTCCCGCTCCCAGCAGGCGCGCGCCGCGCGGGCAAAGCCGCGTTCACGCGAGATGCGGCCAAACTTTGCCGGATTGCAGATGTGCAGATGCCAGGCCGGGTTCGGCGTGCCCTGCCAGCTGCGGGTAATGATGTTGAGATCGAGCTGCTCGCCGTCCAGGGCTTCCAGCGCGCGTGAGATAAAGCGCTCGGCACCGCCGTCCGGCCGATATTTCTGCCGGACAATCGCCAGCCGTAACTTAGTCATGCAAAAGGCTCCTGGCGGCGGCAAGCACATCCTCAACCGGGATGGCAGACAGATAGCGCTGCTCGGTATTGGTATTGATCGAATCCGGTGACGGCAGCGGCGCATAGTCGCCCGCCCAGATAACGCGGTTATTGTCGCCCCACGGGCGCCAGTGCTGCAGCTTGGTCGGGCCGAACAGCGCCAGGCACGGCGTCTGCAGCGCCGCGGCCATGTGCATCGGTGCGGAATCGACGCCAATAAATAGCTGTGCCGCGTCGATCAGCGCCGCCAGCTGCGGCAGCGAGAGCTGGCCCGCCAGCGACACCACGTTCGGCGTGCGGCACAGCGACTGGATATGGGCGATCATCGCCAGCTCTTTCTGATCGGGCGCGGCGGTCAGTACCACGCTGCGACCATCAGCGGCCAGCGCATCAATCAGTTGCGCCACCTTTTCATCTTCCCAGCACTTAAAAACCCAGCGCGAGGTGGGCTGCAGCACCACAAACGGTCCGGTAATCGGCTGCTGAGCGAGGACGTCCTGCACTTTTTGCTGGTCGGCCGTGCTGAAATGCATGGAGGCTGTCGCCCCGGCGGTGGGAATGCCGAGCGGCTGCAGCGCCGTCATGTTTTGTTCCACGGTGTGCAGCTGATGGTGACGGTCGGTGGAAACCAGCTGGTTATGGCACCAGCGCCAGAACGCGTTGTCGCGCTTGCGGTACGCAAAGCCAATGCGCACCGGCGCACCGGACAGGCCGGTAATAATGGCACTGCGCCACTGGTCGGCCAGATTAATCACCACATCGTAATGGCAGGCGCGCACCGCCCGCACCAGCGCGACCTCATGGCGAAACTTCTGCCAGCCGCCTTCCTTTTTCCAGTTGCGATCGATGATATGCAGCTGACGGATCGCCGGATGCGCTTCCAGCATCGGGCGCGTCTCTTTATACAGCAGCACATCAATGTTGGCCTGCGGATAGCGCTGGCGCAGCGCATTGATGGCAGGCGTGGTCAGCAGCATATCGCCATGATGACGCAGCTTTATCAGCAAAATATTTTGCGGTGCAAAGTGGGCTGGAATCGGGCTTGCCATACTCAAATCATCTCAAAATTCAGTGAGCTGATTGTAGGGCAAACCCTGGAGGGGTTAAAGCCGCGGCGGGCGCTTATTTATTGCGCCAGCGATAAATGCGGCTCAGCCACAGCAGCAGCTGATACCACTGACGCGCGCCGCGCGCATTGCGCAGCATGCGTTTGTGCGTCTGGCTGCTAAACAGATCGGCGATCATCGCCTGGCGCGCTGCGGCGTCTGGTTCGCGCCGGATAGCGTGGCACACGCTGAGCGCTTCGCGGGTAATCTGCGCGTGGAAGCTCGGATAAATCTTCACCTTGTGACGATAGCGCGTATTGATCTCTTCCAGCATGCGCGCGATTTTCAGGTAGTGACGCTGATAGTCGACGTTGTGCTGGCCGGTGCGCTTGCGGTTGCTGATCGACGCATCGTGCATGTAGTAGCGATACAGCACCCGATCGGTGTAGCGCACGCGCTTAACGTTGAGCATGAACTCAGTGGTCCACGGGATGTCCTGATGATGCAGACCGGGTTCAAACTGCAGATTAAGCTGTTCGATCAGCTCACGGCGGTAGATACCGAGCCACACGACGTGCAGGTAACGCCGGGTTTTCAGCGCCTTGTTGAGCCACTCCGGCCCGCTTAATACGCCGGTGCTGGTGAGGCGATCCCGCGGAATCATCGGCTTAGTTGTCTGGCTGGCCTTGAAAAACCACTCGGCGTTGCACTGCGCAGCGTCCAGCCGATCGCGCTCCGCCATGTCGACCAGCGTCTGGTACATCGCCGGGTCCATGGTGTCGTCGGCGTCGGGAAAGCTGACATATTTACCCCGCGCCACAGCCAGCCCGGCATTGCGCGCACGCGACACGCCACCGTTCGGCTGATGAACCACCTGGATATGTGGGTACTGCTGCGCCAGCGCGTCGGCGCGCTCGCCGGAGCCGTCGGTGGAGCCATCGTCAACAATGATGATCTCCAGCGACGTCAGGGTTTGCGCCAGCAATGCATTGATACAGCCGGTAAAGTCAGCACCAGCGTTAAACATCGGGATAATGAGACTGAGTAGCGGGGATGAGCTATCGGGCTGCGCTGTCATGTTCTTCGTTGTTCCGTCGCGCCAGGCGCTGCTGCTGCCGGGTGCGGATAAAATCATGGATATCATTTAGCTTGCGTTCATCCAGCTCGAACAGCTGTTCAACCGGATGGGCAAATTTGTATTGCGCAGCGAACACAAACGAAGAGGGCGCGATGTGGTTCGGGCCAATTAAGAGCACGTCACCCAGCGGCCTTTGCTCCTCTACGCAGCAGGGACCATAAATTAAAATCACCGGTACCTGTTGCGCGTCGGCAATATACACATTGCCGGAATCCGAGGCGATATAGAAATCCATCTCGTTAATGGCGGCAGGCAGCGCCTCGAGCGGAATTTTACCTACCAGACTCACCAGATTGTTTCGCTGACCGGCAACTTTAAACAACTCCTGAACGCGTGATTGTTCATTCGGTGCGCCGAATGCAAAAAAAGTGCAGGGGAGATCGCTCAGGTGGTCGAAAAGCCGACACCAGATTAACGGCGGAATGGTTTTGGCCTGATTTCCTGCCGTTACGCTAATACCAATACGGATGCCCGGCGCCTGCGTAATTTCCGCGGGCAGCGTTTCCGGTTGCCATAGTGGCAGGGTGGCATGTTTGGGATAACTCTCTTTGGTAAAAGAGCGATCGGCCAGTTTCAGGTAATTTTCCAGCGTTAAGGTATTTTTCTCGTGATAAACCACGCCGCTGGCCGTTAAATAAAACAGGCCCTGATAGCCTTTGCGCCGATAGCTGGAAAGAAACTGTTTGTTGCTGGCATTGCAGCAGGCGGCAATAAATAAATTGAGATTGGTGGGATGCAGCAAATAAATATTGTCGTAGCGATTGAGCAGCTGCCACACCAGTTTTATTTTTTTCATCAAACCGGAGCGATGATCTTCGATATACCAGATGTGCTCCAGCGTGGCGTCACGTTCAGCCAGCGGGGCGACACTATAGCTCAGCAGGGCATCGCTTTTTCCCAGGTGGGATAATAACGGCGTGATATTAATATAGTCGCCGATTTTAGCGGTTTGTATCACCAGGTTTTTACCGGTGCGGCCATGGACAAACTTCATCACCCATTTGACCGGCGAAAAAAGAATAAACAGTAGTACGTACGTCAAGTAGTCATCCCCATGATTCGGTCACACCGTCATGGGGGACCTGTTAACCTGAAACGTGCTGCGTGGTTGAAAATGACGTCTCCGCCACCTGAATAAGCTGCAGGTATTGCTGGCAAACAACGCTCAAACTATAAATGCTTAAGTCCAGATGTTGCAACCTGGGGGGAGTTGTATAAATTTCTCGCATTTTTTCTGCCAGCGATGTTGCATTCATCTCTGCCAGACCGCGTGACAGTTCGCCGGTGAGGATTGAAACAGGACCGCCCGGACAGCGCGTACTGACCACCGGGGTGCCGCAGCTCAGGGCTTCGACCAGCACATTACCAAAACCTTCACTGTCGGAGCTGACCACCAGCAGGCGCGCGTGCCGTATCCAGGGATAAGGATTGCGCTGAAAACCCTCGAAGCGTACGCGCTCCGCAATGGCAGAATTCTGCGCCTGCTCACGCAATTTTTGCGTTATTTTTTCGCTTCCCTGTCCCAGCAAAACCAGCGGCGCGGTGATGCCACTCAGGGCATAGGCTTCGAGCAGGCGGTCATGGCGTTTGGTTTCATGGAAGCGTCCCACATGCACCAGGAAATCGGTGCCGGCTAACGGGCAGGGTTCAGCCGCCAGTCGGGCGAGGCTGTCAAAATCGAAAGGATTGGCGATCACTTTGGCCTGGCGGGGCTGTACGCCAATGTTTTGCACCATATCGTCGATGACGTACTGCGAAACCCCGACGATTTGGCGATCCTGATAAACGTGACGGATTTTCAGCCGCTTCAGCCATAGCGAGAAGCCGGTTTTACGTGCCAGATACGAAGCAGAAAACACGCCGTGCAGACAGAACCAGGTCCTGTCTCCATCGAGCGCAGGCGTTTGCCTGACAATGCGGTCAGTTTTATGCAGATGAGAGAGGATCAGATCAAATTTGCCGTGCCGCGCTTCACTGTCGCGCACCGCACGATCCAGCAGGCGCGCGCGGCGCCATGTTTCTGTCAGCTTGCGCCACGGGTGGTTACAGCGATCAAGAATCACCTGGTAATCCACGCCAGCCGGAATAGGGTAATCACATACCTTCCGCAATGAGAAGATCGAAACCTGGTGTCCCTGACTGAGGAAGCCCCCCGCCAGAGTCAGTACGACTTTTTCGGCGCCGCCGCCCGGCAGGCCATCAATCACCATTAAAATGCGTTTCGACAAAATTTTTTACCCCTACATGCCAGTCTGCTGTAAAGACTTAGCTGCTATCATTCCCGGTGCTATCAGGACTTAATATAAGAAAATTCAATTAATTATTTTTATGGCCAGGTAATTTTACACGAACGTGCGCTCGGTTAATTGCTAAAATTCAGGCCAGTGAAGAGTTTAAATTATTCTAGTTTAACTAATCTTATACCGCTATCGACTTCCCCCTGAACCCGCATGGGAAAAGTTTGCGCCCGTCAGGAGCGTTGCGTACCATAGCGATTATAACACTGTAATTCACCGGATAAGTTATGGAAAAACCTGCCTTTTTAATTACCCTTGATACCGAAGGGGATAACCTGTGGCGCAATCGCAGCGGCAAGGTCACTACCCATAACGTCCGGTTTTTACCGCGCTTCCAGGCGCTGTGTGAGAAATACGGTTTTAAACCGACCTGGCTGACCAACTATGAGATGGCCAGTGACCCGGCTTATGTCGAGTTCGGGCGCGATCTGCTGGCGCGCGGTCAGGGCGAAATCGGTATGCATTTACATGCCTGGTACAGTCCACCTGAATATGCGCTGACCGACGATGAGTGGCGTTACCAACCTTATCTGATCGAATATCCGGAAAACGTCCTGCGCGATAAAGTCGCCTTTATGACCGATCTGCTGGAGAACGCTTTTCAGCGTAAAATGACCAGCCACCGCGCCGGCCGCTGGGCATTTAATGAAGTGTACGCCCGCGCCCTGATCGACCAGGGCTATCTGGTTGACTGCTCGGTTACGCCGCGCGTGAGCTGGCGTAATGCGCAGGGTGCACCGCAGGGACAGGGCGGAACGGATTACAGCCATTTCCCCGATCGCGCTTATTTCCTCGATGAACAGGATATTTCCAGGCCGGGCGACAGCCCGCTGCTGGAACTGCCGATGAGCATTCAGTATCGCTATGGCGCGTTCACCAATCAGCTCAAACAAGTGTGGAATGGCATCCGCGGCAGGCAGCGTGGACCTTCAGTGAACTGGCTGCGTCCGGTGGGGGGGAATCTGGCCCAGATGAAACAGGTGGCAGAACAGACGCTCGCACAGGGCAACGACTATGTGGAGTTCATGCTGCATTCATCCGAGTTTATGCCAGATGGCAGCCCCACGTTTAAAACGGAGGCTGATATTGAACGCCTGTATGACGATCTGGAAGGCCTGTTCAGCTGGCTGGCGACCCGGACGCAGGGGATGACGCTCACGGAGTTTGCCCTGCTGAAGCAACAGCAGCGCTAAGCCGCCCAATCGCGTTATAGCGCGATCTCAGCCAGCATGGCCATCACGTCGTCAGGCTGAATGTCTGCCATGCTGCTGCCCTGAGCGGGCCGTAACGCATGCTGATTCCTGCCGTAGCCACCAATCAGACCCGGGTCAGTCGGGCCGAACAGGGTGATGTTGGGGCGATCCAGCGCGGCGGTCAGATGGCTCAAACCGGTATCCACCGAGACCACCGCACGGGTGCCCGCCAGCTGCTGCGCCACCTGCTCCAGCGTTAGCTTCGGCAACACCTCTGCGTGATCAAACCCTGCTGCCAGCCGCTGCGCGCGCTGGTGCTCGTGTTCGGCGCCCCACGGCAGCCTGACGCGCAGGCCAGTGGGCTGAACCCGCGCGATGAGCTGGCGCCAGTGATCTTCCGGCCAGTGTTTGTTGTCGCGCGTTGTGGCGTGCAGAAACACCAGGTACGGTTGGCTATCCTGCGGTTGCGCCGCGAGAAAATGACCGGCAATGGCATAGTCGCCCTGCGTGGCCGGTTTTTCATAGCCCAGACTTTTCGCGAACAGTTCGCGCGTGCGTTCCACGGCGTGCTGCTGCTTGCCAATCTCATGACGCTTGTCATACCACCAGCTGGCGAACGGTTCGCGTGCGCTGCGGCTGTCCTGGCCATGTTTAATGCCTTTGGCGAGGCGCGTCACCAGCGCGGCGCTTTTAATCAGCCCCTGGGCATCAATCACCACGTCGTACTGACGTGACTGCAGCTCGCGTTTGAATTGCACGCGCTCCTCGCGCTGCTGGCTGCCAAACCAGTGTTTGCGCCAGCGACGAATCGCCACCGGCAGGACTTTGTCAACGGCCGGATGCCAGCCAGGAATTTGCGCAAAATTCTCTTCCACCACCCAGTCGAAGCGAATGCCGGGAATCGCCTGCATCGCGTCGGTCAGTGCCGGCAACGTGTGCAGCACATCACCCATCGACGAGGTTTTAACAATCAAAACGTGCATGGTTACTCCTGCACCGGATGCAGTAACTCATTGAGTTCCTGATGCACGCGTGCCGGTTGAATATCAATCAGGCTCTGGTGATAGCCCTCTGCGGCATCGCCTTTGCGCACTTTGTGGTAGCCGGTAATCAGGCGAATGATGCGCGCCTGATGGGATAGCGGCGGCGTGAAATCCGGGCTGCTCGGGCCATACAGCGCCACCAGCGGCCGGTTGAGCGCGGCGGCAATGTGCATCAGTCCGGAATCATTGCTGACGACCGCAGCACAGTGGGCGATCAGAATCACCGCCTGCTCCAGCTGCGTTTCGCCCGCCAGATTGCGGCAGTGCGCGCGTGCCGTGTCCGGCAGCGCCTGCAGGATCGCCTCGCCGGTTTCCCGATCTTTAGCCGAGCCGAACAGCAGCACCTGATAGCCTTCAGCAATCAGCTGTGCCGCCAGCGCGGCGTAGTGATAGTGTGGCCAGCGCTTCGCGGGACCAAACTCAGCGCCGGGGCAGAAGCCGATGGCCGGGCGATCGGCCGACAGCGCAAACTGCGCCGCGGTCATGCGTTTTTCATCGTCGTCGACGCGCAGCTGCGGCCACAACAGCGGCTGAGGCAACTGTGCTGCCGCCGCAACCGGCTGGTCATAGCCCAGCGCCACATAGCGCTCCACCATTAAGGGAAACGCGGCTTTGTCCAGCACCCGCACGTCATTCAGCACGCCATAGCGCATTTCGCCGCGCCAGCCGATGCGGCGTTTGATGCCGGCAAAAAACGGCACCAGCGCCGATTTAAAAGAGTTTGGCAGCACATAGGCGCGATCGTAACCGCTGGCCCGCAGCGCTTTGCCCAGGCGACGGCGCTCACCCAGCGCCAGCGCACCGTGGCCAAGCGGCATCGCCAGCGCCTGATTCACTTCCGGCATGCGTGACAGCAGCGGCCGGCACCAGGCCGGCGCCATCACATCAATTACCGCCTCAGGGTGCGCCTGTTTCAGCGTGCGATAGAGACTTTGCGACATCATCATATCGCCGACCCAGGAGGGGCCAATAACCAGAATTTTCATCGCCGGTGCCGGTTTCCTTATGCGTGACGGTTCAGCCAGGCCATGTATTCGCCCACGCCCTGCGCAACGGTTTTAAACGGTTTGTCATAGCCCGCGGCGCGCAGTTTGCTGAGATCCGCCTGCGTAAAGGCCTGGTAGCGCCCTTTCAGTTTGTCCGGGAACGGGATGTATTCGATCTGGCCTTGCTGGTGGAACTTCAGCACCGCATCCGCCACTTCCTGGAAAGATTCGGCGCGGCCGGTACCACAGTTATAGATGCCGGAAACGCCGTTTTCCCAGCACCACAGATTGACCGCCACCACATCATCAACGTGGATGAAGTCACGACGGAAGCTGTCGCTGCCCTCGAACAGCTTAGGATTTTCACCGTTGCTGATTTGCGTATTGAGGTGGAACGCGACGCTCGCCATGCTGCCTTTATGGCCTTCACGCGGCCCGTACACGTTGAAATAGCGGAAGCCGCACACCGGCGAATCTGCTTCCGGCAGAATCTGGCGGACATAGTGGTCGAACAGCATTTTTGAGTAGCCGTACACGTTGAGCGGCTGCTCGTACTGGCGCTCTTCAATGAAGTTCTCGTTACGCCCGCCGTAGGTGGCGGCCGAGGAGGCATACAGGAACGGAATTTCACGTTCGAGGCAGAAGTGCAGCAGATCTTTCGAGTACTGATAGTTGTTATCCATCATGTACTTACCGTCCCACTCGGTGGTGGCTGAACAGGCACCTTCATGGAACACCGCTTCAATCGGACCCAGATCTTCACCCGACATGATGTAGGTGAGGAACTCCTCTTTATCCATGTAATCCGCGATGTCCAGATCCGCGAGATTCACGAATTTGGTGCCATCTTTCAGATTATCCACCACCAGGATATCGGTATGACCGCGATCGTTGAGCGCTTTCACAATGTTGCTGCCAATCATGCCCGCGCCGCCGGTTACGATAATCATATGCTTTGCCTTTAAACAGTTGGGGTGAAACAGGAGGTTTCACGCACGAATACCTAACATCATAACATTTCAGCCCGATGCGGACAGCCAGATGACGCCGATCGCGCTGCACAAATCCTGCGCGCCGCGTGAACTATGCTGCAAAACGGAGATTTCCCTGGCTGAATTGTCGTCCATTCGCTTTTCGATCAGTAATATGTGCCAAAATTTTGCTATCTGAGGAGCAGAATCATGTCCGATCAGTTCTATTCACAAATCCGGCAACAGCTTGAGACAACGCGGCAGGACGGATTGTTCAAACAGGAGCGCACCCTGACCTCGGCGCAGCAGGCGGAAATCAACGTCGCCAATAGCCCGCCGGTGATTAACTTCTGCGCCAATAACTATCTCGGCCTTGCGAACCATCCGGCGCTGATTCAGGCCGCCAAAGACGGTATGGATACGCATGGTTTTGGCATGGCGTCGGTGCGTTTTATCTGCGGCACGCAGGACAGCCATCAGCTGCTGGAGCGCCGGCTGGCGGAGTTCCTCGGCATGGAAGAGGCCATCCTGTTCTCCTCATGCTTCGACGCCAACGGCGGGCTGTTTGAGACCCTGCTGGGCGCGGAAGACGCGATTATCTCGGATGCGCTCAACCATGCGTCGATCATCGACGGCATCCGCCTGTGCAAAGCCCAGCGCTATCGTTACGCCAACAATGATATGGCTGAGCTGCGCGCGCGCCTGCAGGAGGCCCGCGACAAGGGGGCGCGCCATCTGCTGATTGCCACCGACGGCGTGTTCTCCATGGATGGCGTGATCGCTAACCTGCAGGGCATTTGCGACCTGGCCGATGAGTTTAATGCGCTGGTGATGGTGGATGACTCGCACGCGGTGGGCTTTGTCGGCGCAAGCGGACGCGGCACGCATGAATACTGCGGCGTGATGGATCGCGTGGATATTCTGACCGGCACGCTGGGTAAAGCGCTGGGTGGCGCGTCCGGCGGTTACGTGGCGGCAAAACGCGAGGTGGTTGAATGGCTGCGTCAGCGCTCGCGCCCTTATCTGTTCTCTAACTCGCTGGCACCGGCGATTGTGGCCGCATCGCTGCGCGTGCTGGATCTGCTGAACGAAGGCGATGGGCTGCGGCAGCGGCTGTGGGAAAACGCCCGCTTCTTCCGGGAAAAAATGACCGCCGCGGGCTTTACGCTGGCCGGTGCCGATCACGCCATCATTCCGGTAATGCTGGGCGATGCCAAAGTGGCGCAGCAGTTTGCCAGTCTGCTCCAGCAGGAAGGCATCTACGTTACCGGCTTCTTCTATCCGGTGGTGCCGCAGGGCCAGGCGCGCATTCGCACGCAGATTTCTGCCGGCCACACTCAGGCGCAACTGGAGCACGCGGTGGCGGCCTTCACGCGCATCGGACAACAGTTAGGGGTTATCACTGCAGGAGCCAACGGATGAAAGCACTGGCTAAACTGAAAGCGGAAGAGGGGATCTGGATGGTGCACGACGCACCGGTGCCGGAGCCCGGTCATAACGATCTGCTGATTAAAATCCGCAAAACCGCCATTTGTGGCACCGATGTGCACATCTATAACTGGGACGACTGGTCGCGCAAAACCATTCCGGTGCCGATGATCACCGGCCACGAATACGTGGGCGAAGTGGTCGGTATCGGTCAGGAAGTGAAGGGGTTCGCCATTGGCGATCGCGTATCGGGCGAAGGTCACATCACCTGTGGCCACTGCCGCAACTGTCGCGCCGGCCGTACCCATTTATGCCGTAATACCGTGGGTGTCGGGGTTAATCGTCAGGGCTGCTTCGCTGAATATCTGGTGATCCCGGCGTTTAACGCGTTCAAAATTCCCGACAATATTTCCGACGAGCTGGCGGCGATTTTCGATCCATTCGGTAACGCGGTGCATACCGCGCTCTCGTTTGATCTGGTGGGAGAAGATGTGCTGATTTCCGGTGCCGGACCGATTGGCATTATGGCGGCAGCGGTGTGTAAGCACGTCGGCGCACGAAACGTGGTGATCACTGATATCAATGAATATCGCCTCGGGCTGGCGCGTGAAATGGGCGTGACGCGTGCGGTCAACGTGGCGCAGCAGAATCTGCGCGAGGTGATGACGGAACTGGGGATGACCGAAGGCTTTGATGTCGGACTGGAGATGTCCGGCGCGCCGCCGGCGTTTCGTACCCTGCTGGAGACCATGAATCACGGCGGACGCATTGCGCTGCTGGGCATTCCGCCGGGTGAGATGTCGATTGACTGGAATCAGGTTATCTTCAAGGGGCTGTTTATCAAGGGGATTTACGGCCGTGAGATGTTTGAAACCTGGTACAAAATGGCCGCGCTGATTCAGTCCGGCCTCGATCTGACGCCGATCATCACGCATCGCTATCACATCGACGACTTCCAGCAGGGCTTCGACGAGATGCGCTCCGGGCGTTCAGGCAAAGTGGTACTGAGCTGGGATTAAACGACATACCGGCCTGCGGGCCGGTGATGCTCAGGATTGCTGTTTTTCCGCATCGGTCAGGTAACGCACCTTACGCGTGTAGTCCTGGCCTTTGAAGCTCAGCGGCTGGTGCGGATCCTGCAAATATTTTTGCCATTCACTTAAGGGGAAGCCGCCATGCGCGCCAATCACCTGCGGTGGAATCACGGCCGACTGACCGCCAATGCGTTTCGACACCGGCCAGTTAGCCCACTCGCCCAGATTGACCGTGCGGATATCCAGCAGGTCGAGCAGGGCAGCGAGCGGTAGCTGATCGGTTGGCGGCTGGTCGTCGTTCATCAATTCCCAGGTATCATTAAATAACGTCAGCCACAGCGGACAAATACGCTGCCATGTGCGACGGGAGGCCGCCAGATAGGCGCCATTCACGTGATCCTGCAAATAAGGGCGAACGGTGTGGTGGTAATAGGCCGGAATATGTTCTTCTGGCGCGCCGGCCAGTTTGGCGATCATCTTGCCCTGACGGAAGCTGCTATACAGATGATGCTCACGCATCGCAATATCCGGCGTTTTTAATAAATTGAGATCGGAATCGATCATCAATATACCTTCACCGGTCGCCTGCAAGGGGGCCTGAAGTTTTATCAGGCGGCTGCGGTAGATCTGTTTATAACGGTAGTTTTCTTCTCGAAACGGCACTTCCAGCGTCACCACGCGCACGCGTGCCGGCAGCGGCGGAAAAGCGCTGGAAGGCTGATCGCTGACGATGACAA
The DNA here is from genome assembly GCF_016643525.1 of Pantoea sp. Morm. Classification (NCBI taxonomy): domain Bacteria; kingdom Pseudomonadati; phylum Pseudomonadota; class Gammaproteobacteria; order Enterobacterales; family Erwiniaceae; genus Pantoea; species Pantoea sp. Morm. The sequence continues at coordinate 38,962 of NZ_VOQX01000037.1, forward strand.
TTTCGCTGATGGTGTCGGCGCAGCGGCTGGCAAAATAAGCGCTGAGCACCGCTTCTTCAATGTAATCAGCGCCGGTACAGGGAATGACCACAGAACTGACGGCAATTGTGCCCTGCGCATCCGCCTGCGTGGCGGGAATGTTGTGGCGCGAGAGAATATAGCGACGGTGTTTATTTAAAAAATCAAACATGCTTTTTTCTCTCCATGACGTTTTCCAGAATGTTTTCCACGCCCGACACGTAATGTTCAATGCTATAGCGCTCGCGCACCCGGGCGGCGGCGGCGGCGATTAAACGCTGGCGCAGTGCAGTATCCTGCCACAGCGCGCTAAGATGCTGGCTAAGCTGTTGCGTATTGCCATAGTCAAACAGTAAACCGGTCTCGCTGTGTTGAATTAATTCCGACGTACCGACGACATTCGAACCTATCACCGCCGTATTCACCAGCATCGCTTCCAGCACCACGCGCGGCAGCCCTTCACTGGCTGAGGCGAGAATAAACGTATCGAATGCCGCCAGATAATCCAGCGCGTTATTTTGAAAGCCGGTAAAAATAACCTGCGCGGCAATCCCCTCTTTTTGTGCCAGCTGCTGTAAGTGCTGCTGCTCCGGGCCGGCACCGACGATCACCATTTTCCATTTAGCGGCAGGATGCGCGCGGCTGAATGCACCTAGCGCCTGCAAAATATGATGGTTGGATTTACGCGCAATCAGGGAACCGATGGAGCCGAAAATAAAGGTATCCGCGGGATAATCAAAGCGCTGACGCACCGCCTCACGCACCGGCAGCGGCTGATGAATATCGATAGCGTTGGATACGGTAAAGCAGCGCTGCGCATCAACACCGCTTTCGCTTAAGGTGCGGTGTACGCCCTGTGACACGGCAATCACCGCATCACAATGCCGATTAATCATGTTGACCAGCGCATTATTGAGTAACGGGTCAATGCGGCAGTGCTGAATTAACGCCACGTGAGTCTGTTCAGCGGCGAGATAGCCTTCAACGTTGGTGCTGGGCTGATTATTCATGTACAGCGCATCATAGCCACCGTCGCGTAAAATCGTCGCGATTTGGCGGGCGTTAGGCTGCATGCGCCACTGGCGATCGATGTGGTCGATGGCGCTTTTTTTCACCGCGCGGTTAAAAAACAGCAGGGTGCGCAGCAACTCTTTGGTGATTTTTGCCCAGAGCGGCTGGCGGCGCTGCGCAATAAATAGCACCGGAATGCCGATCGCGTCTAATACCGAGGCAATGGTCTCCTGATTGCCACGCGCATAATTCTGATAAAAACAGCAGGTGATAGCGAAACGCTGGCGATCGATGCGCTTGAGTAATTCCAGCATGCTGTTGGTGCCGCCGCCCCATTCGCGCCCGGTATCCAGCAGCAGAATTTTCTTTCTGGTTGACGTCATCTGTTCCGATATCCTTGCGCGGAAAAGGTGTGGCGTTAAATAAGGCGCAGCCCGCTGCGCCTGATAATCAGAATAGCTGTTTAAGCGACTGCACGAGTGAACTGCCGGTAATGCTCTCTGTCACCACCTCCACCGCACGACTCTGCGGTACGGCAGGCAGCGGCTGGCCCGGCTTACACACGCCAGGCGCGCGGAATACCGGGGTACGCGGTTGCACCGGCGTGCTGGCCGGCGGCGTAGCGCCCTGGCGCAGCGGTTCGTTGAGCAACTGGCTGGGGCGGACGAGGGTGATATCGCCCGGTAGCGTCGGCAACATCTGCTGCAACACCCGTACCGTGGTGGGATGCGGATGGCCAATGGCGATAGCGTAGCCATCACGCTGTGCCAGCTTCACTGCGCGAGTGAACTGGGTGCGAATCGCCGCTTCATTCTGGCTGTCGTCGAGGAATACGCGCCGCTTCAGCACCTTAACCTGCGTGTCCTGTGCGGCCGGGACCGACTGGCTGTTGCCAATGGTCATGCTATCGAGGAAGTAGTAGTTGTAGTGATTGAGCACCTGCATCACTTTCTGCATGCCGGGCAGGCTGGAGGTCATTTTGCTGCCCATATGGTTGTTCAGGCCAACCGCATACGGCACTTTGTTGCTGGCGTCACGCACGATGCGCGCGATCTCTTCGCTGCTCATCTCCGGCGTCAGCGTATCCTTTTCCAGCGGCTGCTTGCTCAGCGGCGCCATCGGCAGGTGAATCAGCACCTCGTGACCGCCCTGATGCGCTTTGGTTGCCATATCCCGCGCATGAGGCGCATTGGGCAGCACCGCCACAGAAATCGCGGCGGGCATCTGCAGCACTTTATTCTCTTCAGCCGGGCGGTAGCCGAAGTCGTCAATGACGATAGCCAGTTTTCCCGCATGGGCGGCAAAGGTGAAAAACAGCCCGCACAGGGCGGCGCTAAGCTTTTGGGACTGAAACAACACTTATCTTCCTAACCACGGCAGTGGATTGACGGCCTGTCCCTGACGACGAATTTCAAAGTAGAGCGAGGGCGTGCCGCGGCCGCCGCTGGTGCCCACGAGGGCGATAGGCTGTCCTGCCTTCACCTGCGCACCGACGCTCACCAACGCGCTCTGATTGTAGCCATAAAGGCTCATATCGCCTTTACCGTGTTCGACGACCACAACCAGGCCGTAGCCTTGCAGCCAGTCGGCCATCAGCACGCGACCATCAGCAATGGCTTTGACTTCAGTGCCTTCCGGGGCATCAATCACCAGACCTTTCCAGCGCAGTTCGCCCTGCATTGCTTCACCAAAGCGATGTTCAATGCGACCGCGCACTGGCCAGGTGGCCTGTCCGCCCGGCCGGCCAAGGCCGCCGGTGCGCGCCATCAGCTCGCGCTCGCTTTGCGTAGGGGAATAGCTGGAGCCTTTGGCTTTTGCCTGGGCCTGACGCTGGCGCACTTTTTCCGCCTCGCGCGCTTCGCGTTGCGCCCGTTCGCGCGCCTCACGTTCGGCTTTGGCAATTTTGTCCTGCAGGCGGCTTTCGTTCTGGCGCATCTCGACCAGATCGGCCTGGTCTTTCTCCAGCGCGCTCTCCAGTGCGGACAACGTTTTCTTACGCGCGGCGCTGGCGGTTTCCAGCTTGTTCTGTTGCGTCTGCTGCTGCGCTAACAGCGACTTTTGCTGCTCCTGCTTGCCCTGCAGCGCCTGACGCTGCTGCGCCAGTTCCTGCTGAGTCTGCTTAAGCTCGTCGATGTTTTTCTGCCGGGCGGCATTGAGGTAGCCAAAATAGGCCAGAATGCGTTCGCTGCGCTGTGCTTCTTCACCGCCGAGCAGCAGCTGTACGCCGTTGTGCTGGCCCTGACGAAACGCGGCATCCAGCTGCTGCGCCAGCAGTTTTTCCTGCTGCGCCTGCTGCTTTTCCAGCCGGGCAATCGCGGCGGTGGTTTGGGCGATTTCGCCGTTCAGCGCGCTCAGGCTGTTGCGGGTTTCACGCAGCTGGCGACTGGCCTGGGCAATCACTTTTTCCTGACTCTGCAGCTGATCGAGCAGCTTACTGCGCTGCAGCTTCTGCGCTTTAACGCTTTTCTCTTTTTCGGCGATGTCCTGCTGAATGGACTTTAGCTGCGTTTTGCTGTCATCGGCGCTATGCGCGGCGACGGGCAACAGCAACGCACCCGCACAAAGCAGGCTAAGGGAGATATCGGACCAGCGAAATGACAACGGAGATGCCGGGTCGTTGTAACGGGTCCTTGTGTGTGTAACGGTCGCTTTTCCCTTCATAGTCGATAATTATTCCACGATGAACAGCCGCTTACCAGTTATCCCGGCCGGGTTTTGCTTTACGAAAGATGTCGGCCACAGCTTACCGGGATAAAGATTGTCTCAATTTTGCGATTAGAACACTTTTTTTGGAAAATGACGCACAAATCGTAACTCTGCCCGCTTCGCGACTGTACATGCGAAGTGGCGCAGGTATACTCAGAACCCTTGTTTTAGCTTATTAGCCCCGGTCTGGAGTCGTTACCCCTCATGCAAGAAATTATGCAGTTTGCAAGCAATCACCCCATCCTTAGTCTGGCATGGGTCGCTTTACTTATTCTGGTGATTGTAACCACCGTTAAAGGAATGTTCTCTAAGGTAAAAACCATCAGCCGTGGTGAAGCAACCCACCTGATCAACAAAGAGGACGCGGTGGTGGTAGACGTTCGTTCACGCGACGACTATCGCAAAGGACACATTTCAGGGGCTATTAACATCGCCGCAGTCGATATCAAAAAAGGCAGCTTCGGCGAGCTGGAAAAGCACAAGTCGCAGCCCATAATTGTGGTATGTGCCACCGGCCAGAGCGCCGCAGAACCGGCAGCCACCCTTAGCGCAGCGGGTTTTGACAAAGTGACCGTGCTGAAAGATGGTGTGAGCGGCTGGAGTGGCGAAAACCTGCCGCTGGTTCGCGGTAAATAACTTCCTGAGGTATCACCGCATGGCTAATGTTGAGATTTACACCAAAGTGACCTGTCCTTATTGCCACCGGGCGAAGGCGTTGCTGGATCAAAAAGGCGTGTCATACCAGGAGATTCCCATTGATGGGGACGCGGTAAAGCGTGAAGAGATGATCAAACGCAGCGGCCGCACCACGGTGCCACAGATCTTTATTGACGCGCAGCACATTGGCGGCTGTGACGATCTCTACGCGCTGGACGGGCGTCAGGGACTCGATCCCTTGCTCCGCGCATAATATTTTCGACCGACAATTTTCACTTAAAGGATTCAGTAACATGTCAGAGCATAGCAGCAACGAAATGCAGTTCCAGATTCAACGCGTTTACACCAAAGACGTCTCATTTGAAGCGCCAAACGCACCTCAGGTTTTCCAGAAAGAGTGGGAACCGGAAGTGAAGCTGGATCTGGACACCGCCTCTTCTCAGCTGGCGGATGAAGTGTATGAAGTCGTGCTGCGCGTTACTGTCACCGCCACCGTGGGCGAAGACACCGCGTTCCTGTGCGAAGTTCAGCAGGCCGGTATCTTCACCATCAGCGGTATCGAAGGCACGCAGATGGCACATTGCCTCGGCGCATACTGCCCGAACATTCTGTTCCCGTATGCGCGTGAATGTGTCACCAGCCTGGTGTCACGCGGTACCTTCCCTCAGCTCAATCTGGCGCCGGTCAACTTTGATGCGCTGTTCATGAATTATCTGCAGCAGCAGGGTGAAGGCGAAGCGCCACGTCAGGATGCCTGATGACTACACTCAACGCTTCGATTAGCGTCATCGGTGCCGGCTCGTACGGCACCGCACTGGCCATTACGCTGGCCCGTAATGGCCACCCGGTGCTGCTGTGGGGCCACAATCCGCAAAGCGTGGCGCAGCTGCAGGCTGACCGATGCAATAGCGCTTTCCTGCCCGATGTTCCTTTCCCCGATAATCTCGTTCCTGAAGCCGATCTGGCCCGCGTCGTCAGCGCCAGCCGCGATCTGCTGGTGGTGGTGCCAAGCCATGTGTTCGGCGACGTGCTGATGCAGCTCAAACCGCTGCTGCGTGCCGACTCACGCATTGTCTGGGCGACCAAAGGACTGGAAAAAGAGACCGGACGGCTGCTGCAGGATGTGGCGCGCGAAATCCTCGGCGACAGCATTCCGCTGGCGGTGATTTCCGGCCCGACCTTTGCCAAAGAGCTGGCGGCCGGTTTGCCGACGGCGATTGCGCTGGCGGCCACTGACGCGCAGTTTGCCGACGATCTGCAGCAAAAGCTGCACTGCGGCAAAAGCTTCCGCGTTTACAACAATCCGGACTTTATCGGCGTGCAGCTGGGCGGCGCAGTGAAAAACGTCATTGCGATTGGTGCTGGAATCTCCGACGGCATTGGCTTTGGCGCCAACGCGCGTACGGCACTCATCACCCGCGGTCTGGCGGAGATGAGCCGTCTTGGTGCTGCGCTGGGTGCCGATCCGACGACCTTTATGGGTATGGCGGGTCTTGGCGATCTGGTGCTGACCTGTACCGATAATCAGTCGCGCAACCGCCGTTTCGGCATGATGCTGGGGCAGGGCGAAAGCGTGGATGAGGCGCAACGCATTATCGGACAAGTTGTAGAAGGCTACAGAAATACCAAAGAAGTCAAAGCATTAGCTGCGCGTGTGGGCGTGGAAATGCCAATAACCGAGCAAATTTATCAGGTATTATATTGCGAAAAATCGGCGCGAGAGGCAGCATTGAGCCTGCTTGGTCGTACAAGGAAGGACGAGAACAGCCAAAGCTAAAGCAGGACGCTTAAGCATTATCACCTGTAGCGCCTAATCGGGCGCTTTTTTATCGGGAGCAAACAGCAATGTCGTCTGAAGAGTTAGAACTGGTCTGGAACCATATCAAAGCCGAAGCCAGAGCGCTGGCCGATTGTGAACCGATGCTGGCCAGTTTTTACCATGCGACCTTGCTCAAGCACGAAAATCTCGGCAGCGCGCTCAGCTACATGCTGGCTAACAAGCTCGCTAACCCGATCATGCCCGCTATCGCCATCCGCGAAATTGTTGAAGAAGCCTATCGTCAGGATCCTGAGATGATTGTCTCGGCCGCGTACGATATTCAGGCGGTGCGTCAGCGCGATCCGGCGGTCGACAAATATTCCACGCCGTTACTCTATCTGAAAGGTTTCCACGCGCTGCAGGCGTACCGTATTGGCCACTGGCTGTGGAAAGAGGGACGGCGCGCGCTGGCGGTGTATCTGCAAAACGAAATCTCGGTCTCATTCGCCGTGGATATTCATCCGGCGGCGCGCATCGGGCGTGGCATCATGCTGGATCACGCCACCGGCATCGTGATTGGTGAAACGGCTGTGGTGGAAAATGACGTCTCCATTCTGCAGTCGGTCACGCTGGGTGGTACCGGTAAAACCAGCGGCGATCGCCATCCGAAGATCCGTGAAGGGGTGATGATTGGCGCGGGGGCCAAAATCCTTGGCAATATTGAAGTCGGGCGCGGTGCTAAAATCGGTGCCGGTTCGGTGGTCTTGCAGCCGGTACCACCCCATACCACGGCGGCCGGCGTGCCGGCGCGCATTGTCGGTAAACCAGCCAGCGACAAACCGTCGATGGATATGGATCAGCACTTCACCGGCGCCGGGTTTGAGTACGGCGACGGCATCTAGCCTTTGATCAACGCGCCCGCATAATCCAGCTGGCGCCACGCCTCATACACCACCACTGAAACCGCATTCGACAGGTTCATGCTGCGGCTCTCCGCGCGCATCGGAATGCGGATCTTTTGTTCTGCCGGCAACGCATTAAGAATTTCTGGCGGTAAGCCACGGCTCTCCGGGCCAAACAGCAGATAGTCGCCCGGCTGATAGCTGACGGCGCTGTGCGCCGGTGTGCCTTTGGTGGTCAGCGCGAATAAGCGCTGTGGCGCTTCCGCCGCCAGAAAAGCAGCGTAGCTGGCGTGCTTTTTCAGCGCGGTATATTCATGGTAATCCAGTCCGGCGCGGCGCAGGCGTTTATCATCCCAGGCGAAGCCTAACGGCTCAATCAGGTGCAGCTGAAAGCCGGTATTGGCGCACAGGCGGATGATGTTGCCGGTATTTGGCGGGATTTCAGGTTCAAATAAGACGATGTTTAGCATAAGGCCCCCGGAAACGAGGGCCGCAGCATAGCAAATTATTGCCGGGCGGAGTACAGCGGCAGCCACAGCGTCAGGCGCAGACCGCCTAACGGGCTGTCATCGGCTTTCACCCAGCCGCGGTGCTGTTGCACGGCGGTTTCGACAATCGCCAGCCCGAGCCCGGTGCCGCCGGATTCACGGTCACGCGCTTCATCGGTGCGGTAGAACGGACGGAAAATCTGCTCGCGATCTTCCGGGCTGACGCCGGGACCGTCGTCGTCCACGTGCACGGTAATGCCCTGAATATCCACCGCAAAGCTAACGCTGATGTGCGTGTGTGAATAGCGCAGCGCGTTACGCACAATGTTCTCCAGCGCGCTTTCCAGCGCATGCGGGTTGCCGTACAGCGGCCATGGACCGGGCGGATAGGGCACGTCCATGGTTTTACCCATCTGCTCCGCTTCGAATTTGGCATCTTCCAGCACGCCATTCCACAGCTGGTTGGCCTTCATCGCTTCGCTCACCAGCGCGTTCTTGTGCTGGGTGCGCGACAGTACCAGCAAGTCGTTGATCATGCCGTCCAGACGCTGCGCTTCGGTCTCAATGCGCTCCAGCTCTTTGCCTTCGCCATGACGCCGGCGCAGTAGCGCCGTCGCCAGCTGCAGACGCGTCAGCGGCGTGCGTAATTCATGGCTGATATCCGACAGCAGACGCTGCTGTGCCGTCATCATGCGTTCGAGCGCGCTCACCATCTGGTTGAAACTGGAGCCGGCAGCGAGAAATTCCTGCGGGCCCGATTCCAGTTCCGGATGCTGACGCAAATTTCCGCTAGCCACTTCATCCGCGGCATGTTTTAGTTTGCGTGCCGGACGCGCCAGGCTCCACGCCAGCCACAGCAGCAGCGGTGAGCTGATTAACATCGTGACGATGAGCAGCAGCAGAGGACGGTCAAACAGCAGGTTGACGAAATCGAGCTGGGAACTGGTGGCGGGACGGATCAGATACAGCTGGTAATTGTCTTCGCCGTCGCGCACCGCGAAGGGACCGACCATCTCGACGCGGCCATACTTTTTCTTCTGCGGATGATCGGCATTATCAGACTGGCCGATAAAGTTGCGGATCACCTGCATTTCATTGTGCTGCGCACCGATCACCCGTCCTTCGCTGGTCACCAGCAGCAGGCGCTGACCGGGCGGTGCCCATTTGTCGATGGCGCGAAACAGCCGGCGCCACCACATCAGGTCG
>NZ_VOQX01000038.1:0-47566 GCF_016643525.1 Pantoea sp. Morm
GTCAGCCACAGCAGCGCGTGGCTCTCGGTGCGGTGCAGCGTCATGTTGCGAATGGCATCGCCGTGGTCGATAAACACGTCGAGGTCCGGCAGCGTGCCCGCGACCGCCCCCGCCAGTGCCGCCTGCCACAGCGGCACGCGTTTGCCCATTACGGCCACGGTCACCGCCGCGCCCAGCGTTAGTTGTGATAGCGAATCCATGCACTCTCCTGGTCAGCCTTTGGGATCAGCGCACGCGGATCCCTTCAATGATCATGCGCTGAACGTTATCCAGCGTCTGGGCAAAAAATTCCGCATCGTTTAGCGTCTGGCCGGTGATGGCTTCCACCTGGGACGCGAAATCAGCGTAGTGCTGCGTAGTCGCCCACAGCAGAAAGAACAGATGCTGCGGCTGCACGCCGGCAATACGCCCTTCGGCGATCCACTGTTCGATAATCGCCGCTTTGTCATCCACCAGCGCTTTTAAATCCCCCGCCAGTTCGCCCTTCAGCAGCGGCGCGCCCTGCAGCATCTCCAGACAGAACAGGCGCGATGCCTGCGGGTGGTCACGCGACACTTCCAGCTTGAGACGAATATAGTTGCGGATGGCCACCAGCGGATCCTGGTCATGACGCAGCGCACGCAGCGGCGCCAGCCACACATCAAGAATCTCTTTCAGTACCGCCACATACAGCACTTCTTTTGACGGATAGTAGTAAAGCAGGTTGGTTTTTGAGACGTCCGCGCGCTCAGCCACTTTATCCAGACTGGTGCCGTGAATGCCAAACTGCGAGAAGAAGGCCAATGCCGCTTCCAGAATAGCTGCCCGTTTCGCCGCAACGGCCCGCGATCGGCGTCCTGGCTTTTTTTCATCGCTTTTCACACTGTTACCTCTTCCATCCTGCGAAATCGCATCATAACAAACGCCCTGTTTCCTGCCTAATGCTGTGCCCTGCACCTTTTTCGCTCAGGTGACGCATGAAAAACGTGCAATTTGTTTTGACCAGATGGTCTGTTTTGGACCAGTCACTCAGGATTCATTACGTCGCCAATTTTAACTGATTGTTATGTATCACTTTTAAAATTGTGGCACAGGCTTTGCAATTTTGTGATGGAGCGCCGCCCGCAGGATGCGTGCAGGAAGCAACGCAGCGCGTGAAGCAATCCATGTTCAATACAGAGAGGTTTCACATGAAAATTGGCGTTTTCGTTCCGATTGGCAACAATGGCTGGCTCATCTCCACGCATGCCCCGCAATACAAGCCGACCTTTGAGCTCAACAAAGCGATTGTGCTCAAGGCTGAGCACTATCACTTCGACTTTGCCCTGTCGATGATTAAGCTGCGCGGCTTCGGCGGCAAAACCGAATTCTGGGACCACAACCTGGAGTCCTTCACCCTGATGGCCGGGCTGGCCGCGGTGACCTCACGCATTGAAATCTACGCCACCGCCGCCACCCTGACGCTGCCGCCCGCTATCGTGGCGCGCATGGCCGCTACCATCGACTCCATTTCCGGCGGCCGCTTCGGCGTCAATCTGGTCACCGGCTGGCAGAAGCCGGAGTATGAGCAGATGGGGCTGTGGCCGGGCGATGAATATTTTGCCAGCCGCTACAACTACCTGACGGAGTACGTCACGGTGCTGCGCGACCTGTGGGGCACTGGCCAGAGCGACTTCAAAGGTGAGTTCTTCACCATGAACGACTGTCGCGTCAGTCCGCAGCCGCAGAAGCCGATGAAGGTGATTTGCGCCGGTCAAAGTGATGCCGGCATGGCCTTTTCGGCGCAATACGCTGATTACAACTTCTGCTTCGGCAAGGGCGTCAATACCCCGACCGCCTATGCGCCCACCGCCGCACGCATGAAACAGGCCGCGGACAAAACCGGGCGCGACGTCGGTTCCTACGTGCTGTTTATGATTATCGCCGCCGAAAGCGACGAAGCCGCGCGCGCCAAATGGGAACACTACAAAGCCGGCGCAGACGATGAAGCCCTCGCCTGGCTCACCACGCAGAGCCAGCAGGACACCAAATCCGGCAGCGACACCAATGTGCGCCAGATGGCCGATCCGACCTCTGCCGTCAACATCAATATGGGTACGCTGGTCGGTTCTTATGCCAGCGTGGCACGCATGCTGGATGAAGTGGCGCTGGTGGAAGGCACCGAAGGCGTGCTGCTGACCTTTGATGATTTCCTGCAGGGCATTGAAGATTTTGGTGAACGTATCCAGCCGCTGATGGCGTGCCGCCGCGCGCTGATTGACGCCCACAAGGAGGTTGCATAATGAATACCGTCGTTTGTGCCCACAGCACCAGCCAGCCTGCAGTGACTCTGCCGGCGCGCCCGGAAGCCATCGCCCTGCCGCCGGCGCAAAGCGCGCTGATTGTGGTGGATATGCAGAACGCCTACGCCAGCCAGGGCGGCTATCTCGATCTGGCCGGGTTTGATGTCTCCGCCACGCAGCCGGTTATCGCCCGGATTCATCAGGCGGTCACCGCCGCCCGCGCGGCAGGGATGCAGATCATCTGGTTCCAGAACGGCTGGGATAATCAGTATGTCGAAGCCGGTGACGCCGGTTCGCCTAATTTCCATAAATCCAACGCGCTGAAAACCATGCGTCAGCGGCCGGAGCTGCACGGCACCCTGCTGGCAAAAGGCGGCTGGGATTATGCGCTGGTGGATGAACTGGTACCGCAAGCCGGCGATATCGTGCTGCCCAAACCGCGCTACAGCGGCTTTTTCAACACGCCGCTCGACAGCATGCTGCGCAGCCGCGGTATTCGTCATCTGGTGTTTACCGGCATTGCCACCAACGTCTGCGTGGAATCGACGCTGCGCGACGGCTTTTTCCTCGAGTATTTCGGCGTGGTGCTGGCCGATGCCACCCATCAGGCCGGACCGTCGTTTGCTCAGCAGGCGGCGCTGTTCAACATTGAAACCTTTTTTGGCTGGGTCAGCGATACCGACACCTTCTGCGAGGCGCTGAAGTCATAACCGCCGTTTCACCTGCACGCTTAATAATAAGGACTCTGAGTCATGCCTAAAACAGTGATTATTCCTCCCGGCACCACGACGCCGATCGCTCCGTTTGTGCCCGGCACTTTAGCCGATGGCGTGGTGTACGTTTCCGGTACGCTGCCGTTCGATGCCGACAACAACGTGGTGCACGTCGGGGATGCGGCGGCGCAAACCCGCCACGTGCTGGAAACCATCAAAAAAGTGATCGAGACCGCCGGTGGCAGCCTGCAGGACGTCACTTTCAACTCGATTTTCATCACCGACTGGAGCAACTACGCGGCGGTAAACCAGGTGTATGCCGACTATTTTCCCGGCGACAAACCGGCGCGCTTCTGTATTCAGTGCGGTCTGGTGAAACCCGATGCGCTGATTGAAATCGCCAGCGTGGCACACATTGGCCGGCAGGAGGCGTAATGCATCTGGACATTCAGGGATTAAGCGCGCCCGACGCGCCGACGCTGGTACTGTCGTCCGGGCTGGGCGGCGTGGCCGCTTTCTGGCAACCGCAGCTGGCGGCACTGACGCCGCACTATCGCGTGGTGACCTACGATCAGCGCGGCACCGGTCGCAGCCCCGATACGCTGCCGGAAGGTTACAGCATGGCGATGATGGCAGCGGAACTGGCCGACGCGCTGGCGGAGCACGGCATCGAACAGTATGACATCGTGGGCCATGCGCTTGGCGGGCTGATTGGCCTGCAGCTGGCGCTTGATTATCCGCAGCGCGTCGGACGCGTAGTGGTGATCAACGGCTGGCTGGCGCTGGATGCCCACACCGAACGCTGCTTCCAGGTGCGTCAGGATCTGCTGCTCAACGTTGGTGTTGAAGCGTTTGTGCGCGCGCAGCCGCTGTTTCTTTATCCGGCCGAATGGCTGGCACGCCATCAGTCGCGCATCAGCGCGGAGGATGTGCATCACGTGGCGCATTTCCAGGGCATGGAGAACCTGCTGCGGCGTCTGCACGCGCTGAAATCGGCCGATTTCCGTCCGCACGCCTCGCGAATCACCCAGCCGGTGCTGGCGATATGCAGTCAGGATGACCTGCTGGTGCCGTGGAGCTGCTCGCCGCAGCTGGCGCAGGCGCTGCCCAACGGCAGCCTGATTGAGATGCCGTGGGGCGGCCATGCCATGAGCGTGACCGATGCCGACAACTTTAATGCGCTGCTGCTGCGCTGGCTGGCGGACACCGCCACGCCGGCTCGCCGCGCCAGCTAATCACGGAGCCGATGATGAGCGTACATGAACTGCCTCTGCTGCCCGAAGTGAGCCAGCAGGCTTTCCGCGATGCCATGTCCGGCCTGGGCGCGGCGGTCAATATCATCACCACCGACGGGCCGGCCGGACGCGCCGGTTTTACCGCCACCGCGGTGTGCAGCGTCAGTGATACGCCGCCGACGCTGCTGGTCTGCCTCAATCGTAATGCATCGGTGTGGCCGATCTTCCGCGACAACGGCGTGCTGTGTGTGAACACGCTGGCCGCTGGCCAGGAATCGCTGTCAACGCTGTTTGGCGGTAAAACCCCGATGGCGGAACGTTTTGCCGCCGCCCACTGGCACACGCAGCACAGCGGCGCCCCGCTGCTGCAGGGGGCGCTGATGGCGTTCGACTGCACCATCACGCAGGTCGTCAGCGTGGCGACACACGACATTCTGTTTTGCAACGTGATGGCGCTGGAGCGCCATGATGCCCAGCCCGGTCTGATGTGGTTTGACCGTCGCTACCATGCCCTTTCACGGCAGGACGCCCGCTAACGCCGCACCGTGCGGCCCGGTTCGACCACTACCCTGGAGAAGACGATGGCGAGTTCCTGGTTCCCCCGCTGGCAGAAAAAGTCAGCCATGAGCGATAACGGGCTGATTGCCCCGGACGAAACCCTGCCACTCGGGCAGACGTTCGTGCTGGGCCTGCAGCATGCGGTAGCAATGTTTGGCGCAACGGTGCTGATGCCGCTGCTGATGGGGCTGGATCCCAACCTGGCGATTCTGGTTTCCGGTATCGGCACCCTGCTGTTCTTTGTCATTACCGGTGGTCGCGTGCCGAGTTATCTCGGATCGAGCGCCGCGTTTGTCGGCGTGGTGATCGCCATTACCGGCTTCAACGGTCAGGGGCTCAATCCCAACCTGGCGCTGGCGCTGGGCGGCGTTATTGCCTGCGGCGCGCTCTACACGCTGATTGGCCTGGTGGTGATGAAAGTGGGTACCGGCTGGATTGAACGGCTGATGCCACCGGTGGTCACCGGTGCGGTAGTGATGGCCATCGGCCTTAATCTGGCACCGATTGCGGTGCACAGCGTCTCCGCCTCGATGTTTGATAGCTGGATGGCGGTGATGACGGTGCTGTGCATCGGGCTGGTGGCGGTGTTCACCCGCGGCATGGTGCAGCGGCTGCTGATTCTGGTCGGGCTGATTGTCGCCTGGGCGCTGTACACTCTGCTGACCAATGTGATGGGCTTCGGCAAGCCGGTTGATTTCAGCCGCGTGGCCAGCGCCGCATGGTTTGGTCTGCCGCACACCACCGCGCCGGTATTTGATATGCAGGCAATCGTGATGATCGCACCGGTGGCGATTATTCTGGTGGCGGAGAACCTCGGCCATATTAAAGCGGTGGCGGGCATGACCGGACGCAATCTCGATCCGTGGATGGGACGCGCGTTCGTCGGCGACGGCCTGGCAACCATGCTGTCCGGCTCCATCGGCGGCAGCGGCGTCACCACCTATGCCGAAAACATTGGCGTGATGGCGGTGACCAAAGTCTACTCCACGCTGGCGTTTGTCGCTCCGGCGCTGATTGCGCTGGTGCTGGGCTTTTCGCCTAAGTTCGGCGCGCTCATCCACACCATTCCCGGCCCGGTGATTGGCGGCGCTTCAATTGTGGTGTTTGGCTTAATCGCCGTGGCGGGCGCGCGCATCTGGGTGCAGAACCACGTCGATTTTAGCCAGAACAGCAATCTGATTATGGTGGCCACCACGCTGGTGCTCGGCGCCGGGGATTTTGCGCTGAAGATCGGCAGCTTTACCCTCGGCGGCATCGGCACGGCCACCTTCGGTGCCATCATCCTCAACGCAATTCTGCAGCGACGCGGTGCCGCGCTGACCCAGCCGGCGGCGCGCCCGCAGCCTTAAGGCTTCTGCGGTGCCTGCTCCGGCACCGCTTTTTTGCGCCGCAGGCGCAGTTCACTGACAATCACCCCGCAGACAATCAGTGCGCCGCCCAGCAGCGCCGCGGCCGGTAACCGTTCGCCGGCAATGCGTCCGACCACACCGGCCCACACCGGCTCGCCGGCATAAATCACTGTGGCGCGCGTCGGCGAGACGCTGCGCTGCGCCCAATTCATGGTGACCTGAATCAGCGCGCTGGCCGCGCCAAGGCCCAGCGCGCTGAACAGCAGCGGCGCCGATAGCGTGGGTAAAGATTCGCCGTTGGGCAGCATCAGCACGAAGGCGCAGGCCGAGGCCACCAGCAGCTGTACCAGCGTCACGCGGCGCACATCGACCTGACCGGCGTAGCGACTGATAAGAATGATCTCTGCAGCAATGGCGAGGGTGCTGAGCAGCGTGGCGATCTCACCGGCATTCAGCGTCAGGCTGCCATCCTGCGGACCTGCCACCAGCACCAGACCGGTGAACGCCAGCAAAATGCCCAGCCACGCCATCAGGCCCGGCGGCCGGCGCAGAAACAGCCATTGCAACAGCGGCACCACCGGCACGTAAAGTGCCGTCAGAAACGCCGACTGGCTGCTGGAAATGGTTTGCATACCCCAGGTTTGCAATCCGTAACCGCCGGCAATCGCCACGCCAATCAGCGCACCCGCTTTGATTTCCAGCCAGGTAATGTGACGCAAATAGCGGCGAAAGAAAAAGGCCAGCAGCAGCGAGGCGGTAGCGAAACGCAGCCCGACAAAAAAGAACGGCCCCGAATGCGCCATGGCGCGATGCACCACCAGAAAGGTGCCACCCCAGACCATAGTGATAAAAATAAGTACCAGCTCCTGACGCGTAATACGCAGGCTGAGGCGGGAAGTGGAAGCAGACATAACGCACCAGAATAGAGGACTGGCGCACATTTTTGCTGATTAGCCGGGCAAATTGCAATCATTGTAACCGCCGGGCGTACCCGGCGGCCGAGGATACCGTCACAGACGCACTATTTTTTCGCGCGGCTGCGTCCCCCCTTTTCACCTGCTTCGGCAGCACGCTGCGGATCATTTCTGAAATTCCCGCCGCTGTTTTTACCGCCTTTTCGACCCGCTTCCGCGGCCCTTTCGCGATCTTCTGCGAAGTTGCCTGATCCTCCACGATGTTGAGCCATCATTTCCTCCAGGTATTGAGCATAGGTGGTGAAGACATTTCACTGCGCTAACAGTGTCAGGTCAGGTGCGTAATATCTCGCCACACCCGCTTAAAGCATAGCCAATGGATGCGCACAATCAGGCACATATTCATACTTTGCAACAGATAAACCGCTTAGCATCGTTTTTATGGCGAGATATTCAGCTGAAAAACAAGCGGTTAGCGGCAGAAGTCGTAGCGCAATCTCCGTGACTGTTCAATGGCTGACCAGCATAGCGCGCAGCCTCTTCTATACTTCTTTCTGTTCCTTACACCACAGGATGAAAACACGATGGCAAAAATTCTGGTGCTTTATTACTCCATGTATGGACATATCGAAACCATGGCTAACGCGGTGGCGGACGGTGCGAAGAGCGTGAGCGGTGCCGAAGTCACCATTCTGCGCGTGCCGGAAAGTATGGATGCCGAACGGTTTGCTCAGGTCGGCGGGAAGGTTAATCAGCCGGCGGCGGAAGCCAAACCGGACGATCTGCCGCAGTACGATGCTATCATCGTCGGCACCCCGACGCGCTTCGGCAACATGTCCGGTCAGATGCGTAATTTCTGGGACCGCACCGGCGGCCTGTGGGCCTCTGGCGCGCTGTACGGCAAGATTGCCAGCGTGTTTGCGTCTACCGGCACCGGCGGCGGTCAGGAGCAGACCATTACCTCGGTGTGGACCACCCTCGCACATCACGGCATGGTGATTGTGCCCATCGGCTACGGCACCAAAGAGTTGTTTGATATTTCGCAGGTGCGTGGCGGTACGCCATATGGCGCAACCACGCTGGCGGGCGGTGACGGATCGCGCCAGCCCTCGGCGGAAGAACTGGAAATTGCCCGTTATCAGGGCCAATACGTCGCCGGTCTGGCGGTAAAACTGAAAGGATAAATTCCCAACAGGAGAGAGTTATGGCAACAGAACAGTTTAAAGCTCACCACGTGGGCGAATGGGCGACCTTACGTCACACCTCACCGGAAATCGCTGAAGCAATTTTCGAAGTGGCGAATTATGACGAACGGCTTGCCGAAGAGATCTGGCGCCAGCAAGGCAGCGATGAGGTGTTATTCCGCGCGTTTGAGAAAACCGACCAGGACGTCCTGACGTGGGACGATAAGCCGGTCGAACGCAAAAACATCTGAAGCACAGGCGGGCATGTCCCGCCTTCTCATTTTTAGCCGTCAGGGAGCCTTTATGTCAGCCTATCAAAGCATTAATCCGGCCAATAATCAGCTGCTGAAAACCTGGCCATCACACGATGACAGCTACGCGCAGCAGGCGCTGCACACCGCCGATGCGCTCTACCATTCGCCGTGGAGCAAAGGCGATATTCAGCCGCGTCTGCAGGTGCTGCAGCGCCTGGCAGAGTTGATCGACCAGCGCAGCGAAGAGCTGGCCACCATTGCCAGCAAAGAGATGGGTAAGCTGATTGGCCAGAGCCGCGGCGAAGTGAAAATTTGCGCCAGCATCGCGCGCTATTATGCCGAACACGCGGCAAGGCTGTTGCAGGCCCAGCCCTATCCCAGCGATGTCGGTGACGCCTGGCTCGAATACCATCCGATTGGCGTGGTGGTGGCCGTCGAGCCGTGGAATTTTCCCTATTATCAGCTGATGCGCGTGCTGGCACCGAATCTGGCACTGGGCAATCCGGTGCTGGCGAAACATGCCAACATTGTGCCGCACTGCGCCGACGTGTTTGAAAAGCTGGTGCTGGAAGCCGGTGCGCCGCAGGGCGCGTGGAGCAATCTGTTTATCTCTAACCAGCAGGTGGCCGATCTGATCGCCGATCCGCGCGTGCAGGGCGTGGCGCTCACCGGTTCAGAACGCGCCGGCAGCGCGGTGGCCGAGCAGGCCGGTAAGCACCTGAAAAAATCCACGCTCGAGCTGGGTGGTAACGATGTGTTTGTGGTGCTGGACGATGCCGATATTGATGAAGCGGTGCGTCAGGGCGCGCAGGCGCGGCTGAGCAACTGCGGTCAGGTATGTACCGCGGCGAAGCGCTTTATTCTGCATGAAAAGATTGCCGATCGCTTTATGGCTAAGTTTAGCGCGGCGCTGCAATCCGCTACGCCCGGCGATCCGTTAGATGAAAAAACCACACTGGGGCCGCTGTCGTCACAGGATGCACGTGACCGGCTGGTGAAACAGGTGGACGAGGCGGTGGCGCATGGCGCACGCGTGGAATGCGGCGGACGCGTAATCGACGGCGTCGGCTGCTACTACCAGCCAACCATCCTGACCGGCCTGACGCCGGATAACCCGGCTTACTATCAGGAGTTTTTCGGCCCGGTGGCGCAGGTGTATGTGGTGGCGGACGACCGTGCTGCCGTAGCGCTGGCCAACGACTCACACTACGGTTTGGGCGGTTCCGTGTGGACGCGGGACATTGCGCGCGGACGCAACATGGCTTCGCAGATTGAGACCGGTATGGTGTTTATCAATTCGCAGAGCGATACCGCGGCTGAGCTGCCGTTCGGCGGCGTGAAGCGTTCCGGCTATGGCCGTGAACTGTCCGATCTAGGGCTGAAGGAGTTTGCTAACCAGAAACTGGTCGTAGTAGCCGGTTAAGCGGCATGAAACCACCGTTGAGCTGAACGGTGGTTTTATTCGATTGACTGCGGTGCGCGTCAATGCGCAGCCGGTAACAACACAGCAGGGTCGCCGTGCATGGCGACCCTGCTGGCGTTTTAGTTGCTGGCTGCTGCCGGCTGTTGCGCGGGTTTAGCGTCCGCCTCCGGCTTCGCCGGCGCTGCTTCAGCCTGCGCTTTCTGCGCCGCTGCGGCATCGGCTTTCGCCTTCTCCTCTGCGGCCTTCTGAGCGCTGGCCTTCTCAGCTTTGGCTTTGTCGTCCGCCGCTTTTTGCGCCGTGGCCTTGTCCGCCTTCACTTTTTCCTCAGCAGCTTTCGCGTCAGCGGCTTTCTGCGCTGCAGCTTTATCAGCCGCGGCTTTATCCGCGCTGGCCTGATCCGCTTTGGCCTGTGCGTCATCGCTGGCTGCCGGCGCGGCAGCAGGCTGTGCGGCCGGTGCCGGTGCGGCTGGCTGCAGCGGTGTACCCTGCAGCGCGTTGTTCAGCGCGCTGGTGAACTGATCCCAGCTGCAGTAGCCGTTGGCGTCAGTGTCACACCCCGCCAGCTGCAGCGTAACGCGCTTCGGTGGGTTCTTCAGGCTCAGCACATCTGCATTACGCAGCTGATCCGCCGTCTGATAGACATACTCCACTTTCAGCAGGTCTTTGTTGTTCTTCGCATCGTGCCAGCGTTCAAACACTACCTGGCCGCCAATCGGGGTTTTCTCGTCGTTACCCGGCAGCTCGTACGGCTTAACCTGCAGCGCGCTCAGCAATGACGCGATATTCGAATCGTGTCCGACCATCAGCGTGACTTTTGGCGCGGTGGCTTTGTCCTGATCGACCAGCTGGCTGCGGATGTAATCCACCAGCGGTGCGGCAACGTCACGCGCCACTTCCGGCGCGGTAAACAGCGCATCCTGATAGCCATTCTTGATCGCCGCGAGCTCTTTCCACTGTTCAGGCGTTTTGATTTGTCCCCAGGCAACCTGATCCGCCGGGAAACCTTCGTAATATTGCAGCGTAAAGGCGTCGACCAGCGAGTTACCCACTTTCAGCGGGCCATTGACGCCGGGCTCTTTGCCGTTTTCCGCGCTAAAGGTGTTGTCGCCGCTGCTCAGGTCGCACTGTTTCTTGCCGTTACAGGCCGGAGCTGATTTGTAATCCACGATTTTTTCCAGCCGCTGGAAGGCCGGCTTCAGCGCCAGCTTCTCATTGGCTGCGGTCATCGCCGCCAGCGCTTTCTTGTTAAACGCTTCGCTGCCATCGGTGATTACCGGATTGAAGATCGGGTCCATAGTGCCCATCGCATCCTGATGGGTGACAGCGATATCGCAGCCCGGGAAAGCCCCGGTGACGAAATACTGCGCCGTCGCGACGGTGCGCTGCAGGCTGTTGGCATAGACAAAAATGTTGCTGCTGTCCGGACAGGTGCCGTTCTGTACCAGCCCCTGCTGAGCCAGCCACTGACGGGTGTAGTTACCCATGTAGACTTCCAGCACGCCGCCTTTGGTGGTCAGCTCACCGCCGGGCACATCCCATTGCGGCCAGCTTTTTTTCGTCGCCTGCTCCAGCACGCTGCCGTTGTTGGCCAGCGGGGCACGCAGGTTGTGACGACTCAGCATCAGGACCTGCTGCAGTTGCATGTCGCCATCCGCGGCGTAAGCGCTCATACCCATCGGCAGCGCCGCGATCACTGACAGCGCGCAAAGACTCAGTTTCTTGATCATTGTGCCTATTCCATAATTCATCAGGGAAACACTCTGGCATTCAAGCGATTAGCTCGCCAAAGAGCGAATTACCGCACAGTGTAACCCAGCTTGCCTGAGAAAATCGCCAGATGTTTGCAAAAACCGTGCATCGACTATAGCAGTAAACGCGCTGGCCGTCGGGTTACGGCAGCAGATTGAAAAGCTTCAGGATGTTTTTCAGAAGGATGGAAAGCAGAAAAGCGAAAAGCCCGCATCGCTGCGGGCTTCTCTTATATGGCGGAGGAACAGAGATTCGAACTCTGGGATGGTTTCCCATCGGCGGTTTTCAAGACCGCTGCCTTAAGCCACTCGGCCATCCCTCCTGAAATCTTTTTGTCACCTGACACTGCGAGAGTGTGAAGTGGCGGAGGAGGAGAGATTCGAACTCTCGGATGGTTTCCCATCGGCGGTTTTCAAGACCGCTGCCTTAAGCCGCTCGGCCACCCCTCCGCAATGAGGCGCACTATAAACATCCCCCCGAACGATGTAAAGCATCCAATGATTCGTTCGCCTGAAAAACAGTCAAAAATGATTTTTTTGCCGTCTTAATCATCATTCTGCTCAGTGAAACAGCAATTTATCGCGTAAAGATGGGTAAAACGCCTTTTCTGTCCTCTGACCGTTGCGTATTCTCAGGCCATATTTGGTGTTCTCTCTCTAACAGGAGCGCATGATGGACAGAATAATTAGCTCGTCACAGCAGCAGTCGCTACTCAGCACCCATAAAGTGCTGCGCAATACTTATTTCTTACTTGGCCTGACGCTGGCGTTTTCCGCCGTCACCGCCACGCTCAGCACCGTCTACGCCCTGCCCTCGCCGGGACTGATTCTGATGCTGGTGGGCTTTTACGGATTGATGTTCCTGACCTATCGCCTGGCGAACAGCCCGGCGGGTATTCTGGCCGCGTTTGCCTTCACCGGCTTCCTCGGTTACTGCCTCGGCCCGATTCTCAGCTCGTTCCTCACCGCCGGTATGGGTGATGTTATCGCCATGGCGCTGGGCGGCACCGCGCTGGTGTTCTTCTGCTGTTCCGCCTATGTCCTGACCACGCGTCGCGACATGTCTTTCCTTGGCGGCATGATGATGGCCGGCTTTGTGGTGCTGCTGGTGGCCGTGGTTGCCAATATCTTCCTGCAGCTGCCCGCGCTGCACCTGGCGATCAGCGCCCTGTTTATTCTGTTCTCTGCCGGTGCCATTTTGTGGGAAACCAGCAACATCATTCAGGGCGGTGAAACCAATTACATTCGCGCCACCGTCAGCCTGTATGTCTCGCTGTACAACATCTTTGTCAGCCTGCTGAGCCTGCTGGGCTTCGCCAACCGCGACTAAGACGTAACGCACGCACCGTTAAACCCCGCTCCGGCGGGGTTTTTGCTTTTTATCCGCCGCCGCCTTTACAATAGGCGCGCTGACGATATGAGGAAACAACGTGATTTTTGCCGGTAAAGAGATTGCCACTGACGCAGAAGGCTATCTGAAAAATAGCGCTGACTGGAGTGAAGCGCTGGCGCAGGCCATCGCCCAGCAGGAAGCGATTGAGATGAGTGAAGCGCACTGGGAAGTGGTGCACTTTGTGCGTGATTTTTATCAGCAGTTTAATACCTCGCCGGCGGTGCGCATGCTGGTCAAAGCCATGGCGCAAAAATATGGCGAAGAGAAAGGCAACAGCCGCTATCTGTTTCGCCTGTTCCCGGAAGGTCCGGCCAAACAGGCCACTAAAATCGCTGGCCTGCCAAAACCGGCGAAGTGTCTGTGATCATCCGGTAGTAAACCGCGTCGGCCGCTCCGCCAGCTGATGCGGCTCCACCAGCACCTTATCGACCCGGGCACTGGGCGGTCCGCCTGCCTTCAGCCATGCAATCAGTGACTCCACCTGCTGCGCTTCTCCCGCCGCCAGCACCTCCACGCTGCCATCGGCCAGATTATGCGCATAGCCGGTGACGCCCAGCGCGTTCGCCTGCGCCTGGGTGTAATAACGGAAGCCCACGCCCTGCACCCTGCCGTGAACCCAGATTTTGTAACCTGTCGTCGCCATGGCGATCTCCCCTTTGTGCGTTGCATTTTGCCGCCATCCACCGGAAAATGGCGCCTCATTTTTTCAGGTAAGCATAGCAAACATGACCGTTCGATTGATTCTCGCTAAGGGACGTGAAAAATCCCTGCTCCGCCGCCATCCGTGGGTGTTCTCCGGCGCCGTTGCCCGTATGGAAGGTAAAGCCCAGTCGGGTGAAACCATTGATATCTGTGACAGCAACGGCAAATGGCTGGCCCGTGCCGCCTACTCTCCTCAGTCACAAATTCGCGCGCGCGTCTGGAGCTGGCAGCAGGATGAGTCAATCGACATCGCCTTCTTTGTGCGCACGCTGCAGAAAGCGCAGCAGTGGCGCGACTGGCTGGCGCAGCGCGACGGGCTGGACAGCTATCGCCTGATTGCCGGCGAGTCCGATGGACTGCCGGGCGTCACGATTGATCGCTTCGGTAACTTCCTCGTGCTGCAACTGCTGTCGGCCGGGGCGGAGTATCAGCGCCCGGCTCTCGTCTCGGCGCTGCAGCAGTGCTATCCCGACTGCGCCATCTATGACCGCTCTGACGTGGCGGTGCGCAAGAAAGAGGGCCTGGAGCTGGCGCAGGGTCCCGTAAGCGGTGAACTGCCGCCTGCGCTGCTGCCGATAACCGAGCACGGCATGCAGCTGCTGGTGGATATTCAGGGCGGTCACAAGACCGGTTATTACCTCGATCAGCGCGACAGCCGTTTTGCCACCCGTCGTTACGCGGAAAATGCCCGCGTGCTTAACTGCTTCTCCTACACCGGCGGGTTTGCGGTCTCTGCTCTGCTCGGCGGCTGCCGGGAAGTGATCAGCGTGGATACCTCGCAGGACGCCCTTGACGTAGCAAAACAGAACGTGGCGCTTAACGGGCTGGATGTCTCACGCGCGCAGTTCCTGCGTGACGATGTGTTCAAACTGCTGCGTCGCTACCGCGACAGCGGCGAGAAATTCGACATGATCGTCATGGATCCGCCGAAATTCGTTGAGAATAAAAACCAGCTGATGGGCGCCTGCCGCGGCTATAAAGACATCAACATGCTGGCAATGCAGCTGCTGAATCCGGGCGGCATTCTGCTGACTTTCTCCTGTTCCGGGCTGATGGCCACCGAACTGTTCCAGAAAATTATCGCCGATGCCGCTGTTGATGCCGGTCGTGATGTACAATTTATAGAGCAGTTCCGTCAGGCAGCCGACCATCCGGTGATCGCCAGCTATCCTGAAGGGCTTTATCTGAAAGGCTTTGCCTGTCGTGTGCTGTGACTTGAAAACGCTGTCCCTGCCCCCATATCGGTGGCAGGGCAAAGTTTTGGGAGGTCACAATGATTGCCAGTAAATTTGGAATTGGACAGCAGGTCCGGCACCGTCTCTCCGGGGTGCTCGGCGTGATTGTGGATGTCGACCCGGAGTATTCGCTGGACGATCCGCAGCTGGATGAGGTTGGCGCGACGGAATCGCTGCGTGCGGCCCCCTGGTATCACGTGGTGATGGAAGATGAGGAAGGCGAACAGGTGCATACCTATATCGCTGAGATTCAGCTGGCCGGCGAAACCTCGTTCGAACATCCGGAACAGCCATCCATGGATGAACTGGCGGCCTCAATCCGCCAGCAGCTGCAGGCACCCAGCCTGCGGCATTAATCGTGCGGCGACCCGGAGTCGCCGTTTTTATTTACCGCGTCACGCCCAGCCGCGGAATCTCCATTTTCGGACAGCGATCCATAATCACCGTTAGCCCGGCATCACGCGCCAGCACCGCCGCCTGCTCATTGATCACGCCCAGCTGCAGCCACAGTGTTTTGGCGCCGATAGCAATCGCTTCCTGCGCCACGCCCCATGCCGCTTCGGAATTGCGGAACACATCCACCATGTCAATCTTGCCTGGAATCTCCGCCAGCGTGCCGTACACGGTTTGCCCCAGCAGCTGCTGCCCTGCCAGCTTCGGACTCACCGGAATCACGTCATAACCCTGATCGAGCAGGTATTTCATTACGCCATAGCTGGCACGCTCAGTGCGATCGCTGGCACCGACCAGCGCGATGCGTTGGGTTTGCGTCAGGACATCGCGAATCGTTTGATCGTTCATGTTTTTATCCTT
Organism: Pantoea sp. Morm; assembly: GCF_016643525.1. Taxonomy (NCBI): domain Bacteria; kingdom Pseudomonadati; phylum Pseudomonadota; class Gammaproteobacteria; order Enterobacterales; family Erwiniaceae; genus Pantoea; species Pantoea sp. Morm. Next base: position 15,783 of record NZ_VOQX01000038.1, read on the forward strand.
GTTCACTCGCCTGAGTGTAGATGCCATTGCGCGCTAAAGTGCAAGCGCAGCGCACGAAAAGTTTGCGCGGCGACACGAATAAATATGTTAAAATGTAAATTAACTGCCATAATGTAATAATTTGCTACACATCGCCCTTTTTCCCCTGTTCCGGGAGTTGAAATGAAGCTGTCTCTGGCTGTTACGGGTTTGCTGTTGCTGCTCGTATCGGCAACCTGCCATGCCATCACCCTGAAGCTCGATCCGCAGATCGACCTGCTGGTGCTGGATGGGCGCAAAATCTCAGGTTCGCTGCTGAAAGGCGCGGACAGCCTTGAGCTGGAGCGCGGTCAGCATCAGTTTCTGTTTCGCGTGGATAAACCCTGCGCCGATGCCACTCACTTCCGCTCAGAACTGATGATCGTCACCTTCACCGCCGACGCCCATTCCGTAGCGATTCGCCTGCCGGCGCTGAATAACCGCCGCGAACGCAGCCTGTTTGATAAATCGTTAAATTTTCAGCTGATTGATGAGCGTGGTAATGAAATAGCCAGCATTCGCGATCGGTTGCCGGGTGAGAGCAGCGGCAATGTTGAACAGGCGATGCTCAATTACAACCGTACGGCGCAGGCGGCCAGCGTGCCGCGCTTTGCGCTGCAGGCGGCCAGCGTACCGGACGCCAGTCTCAGTCTGGATATGGTATGGCAGGACGCCAGTAATTTGCCCGCGCTGCAACGCTGGCTGCAGCGTGTTGATGCCGCCACGCGGCAGCGTTTTATCAGTTGGGTGAAAACCCTACGCGCAAGTTGATAGCAGCTGAACGCCAGGGGTAAACTCGTGCCTTCACTACGTTTGCACGCGCCGAAACAGGAAGCCCCATGGAGCAGACCGTTCGTACCCTGAAAGTTCAGAAACACATCGCCCTCGTTGCCCACGACCACTGCAAAGCCTCGCTGCTGGACTGGGTGAAAATCAATCAAAATGCGCTGCAACCTCACGTGCTGTATGCCACCGGCACCACCGGCAACCTGATCAATCGTCACACCGGACTGGATGTGAATGCCATGCTCAGCGGGCCAATGGGCGGCGATCAGCAGGTCGGCGCGCTGATTGCAGAAGGCAAAATTGATGTGCTGTTCTTCTTCTGGGATCCGCTCAATGCAGTACCGCACGATCCGGACGTCAAAGCGCTGCTGCGCCTGGCTACCGTATGGAATATACCGGTAGCGACCAACCGCGCCACCGCGGATTTCATTATCCATTCGCCGATGTTTGCCAGCGAAGTGACCATCCAGATCCCCGATTATCAGCGCTACCTGACAGAACGTTTGAAAGCCTGATGGCTCAGGCCTTCCGGCTCAGCGGAACGCCCAGTTCGCGCAGGTGTTCGACAAACACGGAAGGCCGCTCTTTATCAAACATCAGCCATACCTGCTGACGCGCGCGCGTGATGGCCACGTAGGCCAGGCGCCGCTCTTCGGCATGCGGAAAATCCTCCGGCTGCGGTAGCAGTCCCTCTTCCATGATCGACTCGCGCACCTGCGCCGGGAAACCGTCACGCCCTTCGTGCAGCCCCAGCACGATGACAAAATCCGCCTGCTGACCTTTACTGGCGTGGATGGTCATGAAGTCGATACGCAGTTTCGGCCAGCGGGTTTTGGCTTTATCCAGCATGGCCGGACGCAGATGATGGTAACGCGCCAGCAGCAGTACGCGCTCGTCCGGCTTCGCGTAACCGCTCAGCTTGTCGAGCAGCGCTTCCAGTTGATCCTGCGGCAGCAGCGTAATGGATTTCTTGTTCCCTTTGCTCAGGCTGTTGAGCGGCTTGCGCAGCTGATGCGGATTCTGCTGCACAAAGCGGTTGGCAATGTCACCGATGCGATCGTTGAAGCGGTAGGTGGTATCCAGCACGCAGCGGTCGCCTTCGCCAAAATAGTGATGAAACGCGGTGGTCAGGCTCATCTCCGCGCCGCTAAAGCGATAGATCGCCTGCCAGTCATCGCCGACCGCAAACAAACTGGTGCGCTTATTTTGCTGACGCAGCGCGCTGAGCAGCGCCGCCCGCTGCGGGGAAATATCCTGGAATTCATCCACCAGAATGTGCTTCCACGGGCTGATAAAGCGGCCCTTCTCCAGCACAGCGATCGCCTGGTGGATTAGCCCGGAGAAATCCACCGCGCCCTCGGCTTTCAGTGCGCTTTTCCATGCTTTCAGCAGCGGCGCCATCAGCCTGACGCGCTTCGTGAAATTGTCGCGCAGCGGTTCCGGCACATCGGCAATCATCGCCGCCTGCGCGCCGCCGTGCATGCGCATCAGGCCGAGCCAGCGCTCCAGCCGCACGGCAAGACGCTGCGCCAGCTTGTCATCCTGCCAGAACGGACCTTCCGGCACGTCCCACGCCAGCTCTTCCTGCAACCACTGTCGCCAGCCGCTGGCCTGCGCCTTTTTGCTGTTGCACTGCTCACGCCAGTTTTCGATCAGCAACTGACGTCGTGCGCTGCTGTCACTTTCCAGCCGGCTGATGACCGGCTGCTTATTGCTGCCTTCACGAATGATGTGCAGCGCCAGCGCGTGGAACGTACGCGCCTGAATCGCGCTCTCACCCAGCCGCGACTGGATCCGATCGTTCATCTCTTCCGCCGCCTGGCGACCAAAAGCCAGCAGCAGGATTTGCTCCGGCTGCGCCAGTTTGCGCTGTAACAGCCAGCCGGCGCGCGCCACCAGCACCGAGGTTTTACCGCTGCCCGCGCCAGCCAGCACCAGCAGCGCGTCTTCACCGTTGACCACCGCCTCACACTGCGATGGATTGAGCGGCGTGGTTTCGACGGTGGAGAAGAAGGCGTGATTATCGCTGATCACCCGCGCGCTCCATTCACGGTTGCGCTGCCGAATCGCGCTCTCGCCGTGCTCGAGCCACTGCTGGCAAAAGCGCCACAGCGCGCGGCAGTTATCAAACTCCTCCAGCCTTGCCAGCGGCAGCGGTAAGGCGGAAAACTGGCGCGTGATGGTCTCTTTCACCGCGGCCAGTTCGCTGCGCTTCAGCCAGCGATCCTGGCCGGTAAACGCGACGATCTCCTGCTGCAGCGCGCTCAGCACCTGCGCGCTGATTTCGCTCATTTCGAGGCTCCACTGCTGCCACGCCTGCTGAAGGTAATGATAAAAACGCTGGGTTTCCTGCCACTCGGTGCCGTGCAACCGCACCACTTTCTCTTCCGGTAATAAGAACTCCAGCTCGCCCCACACCAGGCCGCGTTTGCAGGTGATACCGATCAGCTGATTGAACGGGATCAGGTATTCGTGACGATCGCCGCTGACTTCCACACCGGCAGCCAGCAATCGCACCCGGTTATAGGGATGCTGTGCCAGCCGTTTACCCATGGATGTTGCTTTTAGTTCCATCTCCGCACCGTCATGTGGAATTCAATTATCGCGCAGTTTACCTGTCAGACCCTTAGCGCTCCAGCCTTAAAACACGCTAAACTGGGCGACACATATTGCGGATTGCAAAAGGAAAATCGCGTTATGCGCACCGTGCTTAATATTCTGAATTTTGTTCTTGGCGGCTTTATCACCACCCTCGGCTGGCTGCTGGCCACGCTGATCAGCATCGTGCTGATCTTTACCCTGCCGCTGACCCGCTCCTGCTGGGAGATCACCAAACTGTCCCTGCTGCCGTTTGGCAACGAAGCGGTTCACGTTGACGTGCTGCGCCCGGAGAGCAAAAGCCACGTGCTGAACGCCGGCGGCACCTTCCTCAACCTGTTCTGGCTGATTTTCTTTGGCTGGTGGCTGTGCCTGATGCACATCTCAACCGGCATCCTGCAGTGTCTGAGCATCATCGGTATTCCGACCGGCATTGCCCACTTCAAAATCGCCGCTATCGCGCTGTGGCCGGTAGGTCGCCGCGTGGTGTCAGTGGAAGAAGCGCAGGCGGCGCGTGAAGCCAACGCGCGGCGCCGCTACTGAGGCTGAAGATGATGCCTGACGCTTTGCCCGGCTGGCGCCGTTATCTGTTCAACAGCAGCCTGCACTATCTGCTGCGCATCTTCTTCGCGCTGGCCGGCTGTGCCGCCGTTCCCTGGTGGCTGCAGCAGATTGAGTGGACCATTCCGCTAACGCTCGGCGTGGTGGCGGCGGCGCTGGCCGATCTTGACGATCGCTGGACCGGCCGCGTGCGCAACCTGCTCATCACGCTGGTGTGCTTCTGCATTGCCTCGGTCTCGGTCGAGCTGCTGTTTCCGCACCCGTGGCTGTTTGCTATTGGCCTTGCGCTCTCCAGCTGGGGATTTATCCTGCTGGGCGCGCTGGGGCAGCGCTACGCCACCATTGCGTTTGGTGCCCTGCTGATCGCGGTGTACACCATGCTGGGCATTGGCCTGTTTCCGCAGTGGTGGATGCAGCCGGCGCTGCTGCTGATTGGCGCGCTGTGGTACAACCTGCTGACCTTTATCGGCCACCTGATGTTTCCGGTGCGCCCGGTGCAGGAGCAGCTGGCCGCCAGCTTTTCCCAGCTGGCGCGCTATCTGGAAGCCAAGGCCAATCTGTTTGATCCTGACGGCGGTGAGCAGGATGACGCGGCGCTGATCGCCACCGCGATGGTCAATAGCCAGCTGGTGGCGCAGCTCAACCTGACGAAAACCACCATTCAGAGCCGTTTACGCGGCGACCGCGGCTCGCGCAGCACGCGGCGCAGCCTGCATTACTATTTTGTGGCGCAGGATATTCACGAGCGCGCCAGCTCGTCGCATCTGCAATATCACCTGCTGCGCGATGACTGGCGTTACAACGAGGTGCTGTTTCGCTTTCAGCGGCTGCTGAACATGCAGGCGCAGGCCTGTCGCCAGCTGGCAGAGAATATCGTGCTGCGCCAGCCGTGGCACCACGATAGTCACTTTGCGCGCAGCTTTGAACGGCTGGAGACCGCCCTGCAGCGCCTGCAACATAACGATCCGCAGGCGACGCACATTCGTCCGCTGTTCTGGTTGCTGCGCAACTTACGCGCCATTGATGCGCAGCTGGCGTCGATCGAATCAGAGCAGCGGCTGGCAGAACCGCTGACGCAGAGCGATCACCATCTGTCGCGTGAAGGCTTGAGTGGCTGGGCGGATATCCGTCTGCGCCTCAGTCGCCATCTGAGTCCGACCTCGGCGTTGTTCCGCCACGCGGTGCGCATGTCGCTGGTGCTGTGCGTGGGGTACGCTTTCATTCAGCTTACCGGCCTGCATCGCGGCTACTGGATCCTGCTGACCAGCCTGTTTGTTTGCCAGCCCAACTATAACGCCACACGGCGGCGGCTGGCGCTGCGTATTGGCGGAACCCTGGCCGGTATTGCGATTGGCCTGCCGGTGCTGTGGCTGGTGCCCTCTATCGAGGGCCAGTTGGTTTTGATTGTGCTGAGCGGCGTGCTGTTTTTTGCCTTCCGCCAGATTCAGTACGCGCAGGCGACGCTGTTCATCACCCTGCTGGTGCTGCTGTGCTTCAATCTGCTGGGTGAAGGCTTTGATGTCGCCCTGCCGCGCGTGGTGGATACCTTGCTCGGCTGTGGTCTGGCCTGGCTGGCGGTGGCGTTTGTCTGGCCTGACTGGCGTTTCCGTCAGTTGACGACGGTTGCCGATCGCACGCTGAATGCCAACTGTCGTTATCTTGATGCCATCCTGGAACAGTATCATCAGGGTAAAGATAACCGTCTCGCCTACCGCGTGGCGCGCCGTGACGCGCACAACGCCGATGCGGAACTGGCGTCCGTGGTGTCCAATATCAGCGGCGAACTGAAGCAACAGCCGCCGCTGCGCGATAATGCGTTCCGTCTGATGTGCCTCAACCACTCGTTTCTCAGCTACATCTCAGCGCTGGGCGCGCACCGGGAGCGGCTGACGCAGGGCGAACTGCTGACGCTTTTAGATGACGCGGTATGCTTCGTCGAGGATGCGCTGCAGATCGATCGCGTCAGCGAAGCGCAGGCGGAAACGATGCAGCAGGCACTGATGCAGCGCCTGAGCGCGCTGAAAACCAGTGAGGAGGCGCAGGCACCGCTGGTGTTGCAGCAGCTGGGGCTGCTGATTGCGTTGCTGCCGGAAATTGCCCGCCTGCGCCGCACCCTCGCCGCCGCTTAAGGCAACAGGCGCTCCGCCGCGGCGTGCTGGCGGAGCGTTTCCTGATACCATGCGCTCAACTCTTCACGTACCGCCGCCGGCAAAGCGGCCTGGTGATGGCCGGAAATGGCCCCTTCCAGCGCCAGCAGCGTTTTCAGGCCGATGTCTTCATTCACCGCCCGCAACTTCAGCCAGCTCTGACGCGAGCCCATTTCATACAGTAAGCGAACAGAATTGATCCCGACTTTGTGCAGCATCAGCTCCATGCGCAGGCTGAGATTGGGCAGATCTTTCAGCCTGAGCAAGACAAGTCTGTTCGCCGCCTCGGCGCGCGCCGCAGACAGCGAACTGGCCGATAAGCGCAGCAGCTGATCGGCGTCCTGCCAGAGCTGTTTATCCACTTTGTAGTAGCTGAGCGTCACCGGCATGCCGCGCTTGCGGTATATCAATGGTTCCAGCGGGCGCTGCGCGGCATAGTGCTGTAGCGCCTCGCTGGCGCGCAGATAGAGCGCATCCTCATTGATGTAAGCAAACACCACCTTTTCGACCGCCAGCGCGTAACCACCAAACTGGGTGCGCGATTCAATTTTTCCCAATGCCGCTAACTGGGCTTTGGACTGCTCAACCACCGGATTATTTTTCTTCATAACGTCCCCTTTTCCTCATTCCTTGCGCGGGAAATTTCCTATAAAAAGCTCAGAGATTCATCTGGTTAGAAGATAGAAAAAACGATTTAGCTGTTCAATGAATAAAAGCGGCAACGCGCGGATCTTGTGCGGAATTTGCGAGGCATTTTCAGAAATTGAGGTTGATCTTTATCCAGGAACTCATTACTGTATATTCATACAGTTCATTACTGAGTGATTAAAATATGCGTACTCAATACTCTGGCCCTGCTGATCGTGCTCACCGTTTCGCTGCGACGGGCTTAACGCAACCTTCTCTGGGTGGTATTACTGAACTGCGTTATAGCGAGCAGCCCGGCATCATGCCGCTGCTGTTACTGCCAGTCCTCAAGCAGCTGAGCACCCAGTCACGCTGGCAGCTGTGGCTGACGCCAGCGCACAAACTGAACCGCAGCTGGATGCAGCAGTCAGGATTACCGCTGGAAAAGAGTATGCATATTACGGAATCCGAGCGTTTAAGCACGGTTGAGAGCATGGTGAAAGCGTTGCGCACCGGCAACTACAGCGTGGTACTTGCCTGGATTCCTTATGTATTGAGCAATGAAGAGCGCCTGGAACTTGAGCAGGCAGCCGCCGAAGGCGAAGCGCTGGGGTTGATTATGCGTCCTCAGGGGCGGGATCTTGCTCTGTCCAGACAGCCAAACAGCGCAAAAATTCCCTCTGATTTGTTTCATTAAGTAAAACTAAGATTTTTCTCACGCTATTTTTTCACAAAGTTGCGGCTAAGCCACTGATTCTTTTCCCGCCAGCTATGACAATGGCTTAGCCGCATTTTTCTTTTCTGGTAGCGAAAATTTTGCCATGTCATTTGTTAAAATGTGTGTATAAATCCCTGTTTTTTTATCCGCTGACGTCACATCATACTTGTAAGTTTCCAATCTCGTTGTAGACTTTACCTCGCCAGGGTGCTCAATAACCTCCGTTTTTTCGGTAGAGTCATAAGCGAGCGTTTAGACCCGGCGAAGGATTACAACCAAGAGCAACCTTTTTGCTCATTGCCTATTTGGATGATAACGAGGCGCAAAATGAAAAAGACAGCTATCGCAATTGCAGTGGCACTGGCTGGCTTCGCTACCGTAGCGCAGGCCGCTCCTAAAGATGACACCTGGTACACCGGTGCTAAACTGGGCTGGTCTCAGTATCACGATACTGGTTACTACGGTAACGGTTACGAAAACAACGACGGTCCAACTCACGAATCTCAGCTGGGCGCAGGTGCTTTCCTGGGCTACCAGGCTAACCCATACCTGGGCTTCGAGCTGGGCTACGACTGGCTGGGTCGTATGCCGAACAAAGGCAACGTGACCAATGGCGCATTCAAAGCACAGGGCGTTCAGCTGGCAGCTAAACTGAGCTACCCAATTGCTGACGATCTGGACGTGTACACCCGTCTGGGCGGCATGGTATGGCGTGCTGATTCAACTCAGACCAACCCAGACAACGGCCGCATCAGCAACCACGACACCGGCGTTTCTCCGCTGGCTGCTGTTGGTGTTGAATACGCACTGACCAAAAACTGGGCGACTCGCCTGGACTACCAGTGGGTTAACAACATCGGTGACGCAGGTACCGTTGGTGCGCGTCCAGACAACAGCATGCTGAGCGTCGGCGTCTCTTACCGTTTCGGTCAGGACGAAGCTGCAGCTCCAGTTGTTGCTCCAGCGCCAGCTCCGGCTCCGGTTGTTGAAACCAAGCGTTTCACTCTGAAGTCTGACGTGCTGTTCACCTTCAACAAATCTACCCTGAAGCCAGAAGGCCAGCAGGCTCTGGATCAGCTGTACAGCCAGCTGAGCTCAATGGATCCGAAAGACGGTTCTGTTGTGGTTCTGGGCTTCACCGACCGCATCGGTTCAGACCAGTACAACCAGAAACTGTCTGAGAAACGTGCTCAGTCTGTTGTCGACTACCTGGTATCTAAAGGTATCCCGGCTAACAAGATCTCTGCACGTGGCATGGGTGAATCTAACCCAGTTACTGGCAACACCTGTGACAGCGTGAAAGGCCGCAATGCCCTGATCGACTGCCTGGCGCCAGACCGTCGCGTAGAAATCGACGTGAAAGGTATCAAAGACGTTGTAACTCAGCCACAGGCTTAAGTTATCGCGCAATAAAAAACCCCGCTTCGGCGGGGTTTTTTTTGGCTTTTTATCACACGCAATTTTTTGCTATTCGTTATCCGCGCCGCCTTTACCCAGAATCGCCTGCAGATCCTGCTTCAGCGTCGACATCTGACTGGCATACTTCTCTTTGCGTTCTGCATCTTCGATTAGCTGAACAATGGTCTCTGACAGGGTGCTGTTACGACGCTGCGCCAGACCGGCCAGACGCTGCCACACCAGATACTCCAGATCGATCGATTTTTTCCGCGTGTGCTGATGCTCTGCGTTGAAATGGCGTTTGCGCCGCGCGCGTATGGTCTGCTTCAGACGGTTTTCCAGCTCCGGATGGATATGCTTTGCGATCCAGTCACCGACCTCAACCGGGTTATTCTCCATCGCCAGCAACGTCTCTACCGCCGCCTGCGCAGCGCTCAGCTCAATATGCCGGGTGATCAGCTCACCTTCCCGATGCTTTTTCACCAGGTATTTCCACTTCCATCCACTTTCAAGATTTTCGAGTTGCTGGTATTTCATCGGAATCTCATCGTGATCACGTAACAAACTAAGAATAACAGCTTTTTTCCCGGATGCAGCAAGGAAAAACATGTTGCGGCCATCACAGTTCAGGCCGGAAGTGCGCCGTGCTTAACCGGGTTGAATCCTGTATAATCGCGCTTTTCCTGAACCAGACTAATGCGAATATTTTGACCAGCACTCAACTTACGTGGCAAGCCCTGCAGCCGGATAGCTCACGCTACCAATCACTTTTCTCAACCGTCTCTCTGGAAGATAGCGATACGCTTGCCGCGGTTCAGCCGCGTCTGCTGAATGCGCTGGCGCATTTACATCATCAAACGCTGGGCTTTCCGCTGCTGCTATTACGCAGCCAGGAAAACAGTGATTATCTGGCGTGGATTGCCGAGGCGGCGCAGCGCTTTCAGCCTGACGAGGACGCGCTGTACGGCGGTGATTACCATGTGATGGGCGACAACGTCAGCCTGCAACCGCCTGTCGATGCCAGCCGTCCCTTCACCAGCACCGGCGGCGTGCATTACGCCGACTGGATTGAGTCCGAGCAGCTGTTTGGCTGCGTGCGTCAGTATAAAGATCGCGTACAGCTGGAGCCCGGTCTGCTGCATCAGGCTAACGGTGGCACGCTGATTCTGTCGATCAATACCCTGCTGGCGCAGCCGCTGCTGTGGTTGCGCCTGCGCAAAGTGATTGAGCTGGGCCGCTTTGACTGGTATTCACCGGACGAGCGCCGCCCGTTGCCGGTCACCATTCCCCCGCTGCCGCTGCAGCTGCGTCTGATTTTATGCGGCGATCGCGAGGCGCTGGCCAGCTTCCAGGAACTGGACGTTGAAGTGCACGAAATGGCGCTTTACAGCGAGTTCGAAGAGAATCTCCAGCTGGTTGATGAGGAGGATATGGCCAACTGGTGCCGCTGGACGCTATGTCAGGCGGAGCTGGCCGGTCTGACGCCACCCGAAGCTGATTTCTGGCCGCTGCTGATCCAGGAAGCGGTGCGTCTGACCGGCGATCAGGACACGCTGCCGCTGTGCCCGCGCTGGCTGCGCCGTCAGCTGCAGGAAGCCGCGCTGCACGGTGAGACACTGAATGGTGAGGCGCTGAAAGAGGCGCTGGAAGCACGCCAGTGGCGCGAGAGTTTCCTTGCCGACCGGATGCGCGATGAGATCCTGTTAAATCAGATCATGATCGAAACGGAAGGCGAAGTAGTTGGTCAGATCAACGGCCTGTCGGTGATTGAATTCCCTGGTCATCCACGTCCGTGGGGCGAGCCATCACGCATTACCTGTGTTGTGCACCCGGGCGATGGCGAGTTTACCGACGTGGAGCGCAAAGCGGAGCTTGGCGGCAACATCCACGCCAAAGGCATGATGATCATGCAGGCATATCTGATTTCCGAGCTGGAGCTGGAACAGCAGCTGCCCTTCTCGGCATCGCTGGTGTTTGAGCAGTCTTACTCCGAAGTCGACGGTGACAGCGCCTCGCTGGCCGAGCTGTGCGTGCTGATCAGCGCGCTGGCAAACCAGCCGCTGAACCAGCAGATTGCCGTTACCGGTTCGGTGGACCAGTTTGGTAATGTGCAGCCGGTGGGTGGTCTGAATGAGAAAATCGAAGGCTTCTTCCACATCTGCCAGTCGCGTGAGCTGACCGGCAAACAGGGCGTGATTCTGCCTGCCAGCAACGTGCGCCATCTCAGCCTCAGCGACGACGTGGTAGAAGCGGTGCAGCAGGGCCAGTTCCATATCTGGGCGATTGAGCGCGTTGACGAAGCGCTGCCGCTGTTAACCGGTATTGCCTGGCAGAGCGAAAGCGGCGACTCGCTGCTGAGCACCATTCAGGAGCGCATTACTCAGCTCAATCAGCAGGAAAACCGACCGCGGCCCTGGCCATTACGCTGGCTCAACTGGTTCAACCACAGCTGATTACATTGCCCAGCGTACAACTGTTCGCTAATATTCGGGCTTCACTAAAAGAAGGCATATTGAGAACATGGTAGATAAACGCGAATCCTATAGCAAAGAAGACCTGATTGCCTCTGGTCGCGGCGAACTGTTTGGCGAGAATGGCCCACCGCTTCCGTCTGACAACATGTTGATGATGGACCGCGTGGTCAAAATGACCGAAGACGGCGGCAAATTTGATAAAGGTTATGTGGAAGCCGAACTGGATATCCGCCCTGACCTGTGGTTCTTTGATTGTCACTTTAAAGGCGATCCGGTGATGCCAGGCTGTCTGGGTCTGGATGCTATGTGGCAGCTGGTTGGCTTCTATCTCGGCTGGCTGGGTGCGGAAGGTAAAGGCCGTGCGCTGGGTGTGGGTGAAGTGAAATTCACCGGCCAGGTTCTGCCGACGGCGAAGCTGGTTACTTACAAAATTCACTTCAAACGCGTCATCAACCGCAAGCTGGTGATGGGCGTGGCCGATGGCGAAGTGTTCGTCGACGGTAACCTGATTTACACCGCGACTGACCTGAAAGTGGGCCTGTTTAAAGACACTTCAGCGTTCTGACCCGCCAACAAAAACCTCCGCACGCAGCGGAGGTTTTTTTCCTGTTTACAGACATCCGACGGTGCCTAAGCCACCGCCGACCTGTCCTCCATGGCTTGTCGCCAACCTCCCAACCAGTGAGACCGGGCATCGATCATTTGATAAGGGCATATCTCTTTTGAGCGGCCGGTAATGCCTGCCTGATAGCCTCGTGAATGTGCTCGTTCCAGGCGGTCTCTCTTCTGTCTCTTCATACCTCGTTTCCCTCATTTCAGGTCTGGTGGAATCTGGTGGAAAGAAAGAGTGGTGAATTAATGTTCAACCACAGTAATGTTCTAACCTGTGGTGGGTGAAAGGTCAATGCGCAAAATTCACGCCAATGTCATCAATTTGCCGTGAAATCGACACAAATCCCTCAGTGCTACCGCCATATCTGGCTGATTCCGCAATAAAAAAGTCCCTGATTTGCGCGCCGTCACATAACGGCAAATCAGGGACTTAGCATAAGCATCGAACAAATCCTAATTTAGCGTCACCACGCTGTTAGCGATTTGCTGTGCCGTTTGCTGCCAGCCGAGCGCCAGCGTGCGCACCAGCGCATCGTAGCCATCTTCGGTCTGCGGCAGCGTCAGATTAAAGCCATGTTTGATAAGCCGGCCTTGATGTTGTAACAGCCATTCACCGCTTACGACCACCTTGCCGTCATAGCGGCCATGGAAGCCGGTGACGTGCACGCTGAGCGTATCGTGCGTGTCACCCAGCGGCTGACTGGCCACCAGCCGGCCGGGCAACGCCTGGCCGAGGTTACTCACCAGTGTCTGCTGCAGCTGCTGGTCGAGCGGACTGGCCCACAGATTATTGGCGGCAATCACGTACTTCACGTCGCTGGTTTGATAAACCAACCCGTTGCCGGCGAGATAATCCGGCACGCTCACCTGTTCAACCCAAATCATCGGCTGGCTGGCGGAGGCGTCACTGCTGACGCGCGCCATATTGCTGCCCGCAGGCAGCTGGTAATAAGTGGTGTCGATGGTGCTGCTGCAGCCCGCCAGCAGCAGCACAGCACCGATAATCAGCCCTTTATTCACTGTTTCGCCCTCTTTGGCTGCGGATCCTGACCCGGTTTGGCTTCAAATACCAGCGCGTTGCTCTTGCTGTTGAGCGTTTTCAGCACCGGCTGCAATTCGCGCAGCACCTGGTCAAGGCGCTGCATGTCGCCCACCAGTTTGTTATAGGCTGGCGATCCCGGCTGCAGCCCCTTCATGCTGCGATTAAGCTCGCGCAGGGTTTGCTGCATATCGGCCGGCAGCGTTTTCATCGCCGGGTTGGCGGTGATCTGATTGAGGTTATCCAGCGTTTTCTGCAGCTGCTGCAGGGTGCGCTGGCTCTCTTTCAGCGTGCCGGTGGCCTGGTTGATCATCGGGTTGAGCGGCAGCGCGTTGATCTTATCCAGCGCCGCCATCAGTTTCTGCTGAATCTGGCTCAGGCCGCCGCTCACGGTCGGAATCACTTCCAGCCCCGCCACTTCGTTCGGTCCTTTGTAAGCCGGTGCATTGTCATAGAAGTCGAGATCGACAAACAGCGCACCGGACAGCAGGTTGCCGGTTTTCAGCGTGGCGCGCAGGCCGCGTTTCTTACCATCCTGCAGATGCTGTTCAAGATTGAAGTCACCACCCAGACGGCTGATAAAGCGGTCCGGCTCGATGCGGATCAGCACCGGCACGCGGTAATCAGTGTTCAGCGCCTGATTCACGCCCGGGATCATGTAAGGCACCTGAGCCACGGTACCAAGACGAATGCCGCGGAACTCTACCGGAGCGCCGACCTGCAGACCACGAATCGAGTCGCTGAAGAACATCAGGAAATCAGTGTGTTTGGTGTACAGCGAATCCTGAATGCTGCGCTGGTCGTCATACAGATGGTAGTCGTCCTGATTTTTGGCCAGCTCGCCGAGTTCCCAGCCGTCCGGCACGTCAAAGCTCACACCACCGCTAAACAGGGTCGTCAGCGAGCCCATTTCGACGCGCATGCCGGAAGCGGACATATCCACCGCAATGCCGCTGTCTTTCCAGAAGCGCACATTGGTGGTAATCAGGCGATCGTAAGGCGCGGCGATGAACAGCTGATAGGTCATCATGCGCTTGTCGGTATCAAAGGTGCTTGTTTCCACCGTACCGACGCGATAGCCGCGGAACAGCACCGGATCGCCCGGATTAAGCTGGCCGGCTTTTTTGCTGTCGAGGATGACGCGAATACCTTTGGCATCCGGCGGGGCCAGCGGCGGCGCATCGAGCAGCTGATAGTGCTCTGGCTTATCCCCTTTGGCGCCGGGCTGCAGTTCAATGTAGGCGCCGGAGAGCAGCGTACCGAGGCCCGTCACCCCTTCCCGGCCAATCTGCGGCTTCACCACCCAAAACACGCTGTCTTTATGCAGCAGTTTTTCCATGCCGGCATTCAGGCGCGCGGTGATCTCCACATGGTGCAGATCGTCCGTCAGCACCGCGCTTTCGACGGTGCCCACGTCGACGCTGCGGCTTTTAATAGTGGTTTTACCGGCCACAATGCCTTCGGCGTTTTCGGTGATCAGCGTGACCTGCGGTCCCTGATGGCTGAAGTGATAAAACAGAATCCATCCGCCGATTAACAGCGTGACGATAGGTACGATCCACACCGGCGACCAGCGTTTAATCTGGTCGACGTTAGCAATGCCGTGTTGGTTGTCCGTCAAGACGCGGCTCCTTACGTTCAGTTTCCTGTAGGCGATCCCAAATCAGGCGCGGATCAAACGTCATGGCAGCGAACATAGTCAGGATCACCACCAGCGCAAACAATAGCGCGCCTGGCGCAGGGTAAACACTCATCAGCTGGCCCATGCGCACCAGCGCAGAAAGCACAGCGATCACAAACACATCAATCATTGACCAGCGGCCAACAAACTCCACCACCTCATAAATCAGGTGCATCTTCTCGCTGTCGCGCCGGCCGCGGCCGCTGGCGTGCCAGCACAGCCAGCCAATCGCCACCATCTTCAGCGAAGGCACCATAATACTGGCGATAAAAATCACCAGCGCGACCGGCCAGGAGCCATCGCTCCACAGCAAAATGACGCCGGCCATAATGTTGGACGGATACTGCGAGCCGAGCGTTTCGGTCACCATGATCGGCATAATATTCGACGGGATATACAGCATCACCGAGGTGATCAGCAGCGCCAGCGTCCACTGCAGGCTGTGCTGCCTGCGCGGCGCAGCGCTCACGCCGCAGCGCGGACAGGTTCTCTGCGCGGCCGGCAGAATCGCGGTGCAGCACGGACAGCTGCGCAACCCCTGCTTTAGTCCGCTGATGCCCGCCTGCGGCGTTTGCGCCAGCGGCGGCAGCGGATCGATGCGCTGCCAGACCCAGCGGCGATCGACGCACTGAAACGCACGCAACTGCAGCAGACAAAACAGGCACCACGGCCAGAAGCTGCTGCCAAGGCCAATTTCACCGTACGCCATCAGTTTGACGAAGCTGACCAGCACGCCGGCCATGAAAATTTCCGCCATACCCCAGCTGCGCAATTGAAACAGAATACGTGCCAGCCCGAGTCGCAGGCTGTGCGGCAGGCGCACCGGATTCACCAGCAGCAGAATGGCGATCATGCAGAAAGCCGGAATGCCCTGCACAAACAGCAGGAACAGCGTGGCGAGGCTGCGATAATCCTCGCGATCCATCACCTGCGGAATGGCCATCAGCGAGATCTGGCTGCTGAGACCGGCCACATGCATGCTGATAAACGGAAACAGATTGGCCAGCAGCAGCATAAACAGCGCCGCCAGCGCATAGCCGGTAGGACGTTTACGCGGTTCGTGCCAGTTAGCCACCAGCGTGGTGTGACAGCGCGGACAGCGCGCACGGCTGCCCACCGGTACGGCGGGCAGTTTTACGGTTAAATCACACTGCGGACAGAGCATCCAGTGCTGCGTCTGATGCGTGGCACACATGCTGACTCCCTCTGCGTTATGCGCCGTTTTTCAGCGCTTCCAGCTCTTCCCACCGTTCAAAGGTGGTTTCCAGCTCCTGCTCCGCCTGCGCCAGCGCATCCAGCACCGGCTGCGTTTTGTCGTGCGGCTGGCTGAAGAAGTCCGGATGACTCATCTGCGCCTGCAGCTCACCGATACGCGTCTCCAGCTGCTCCAGCTTTTGCGGCAGCTGTTCCAGTTCACGCGTCAGGTTATAGCTTAGCTTGCCTGCGCTGCGTTTGGGGGCATCGGCTTTTTCTGCCGGTTTAGCCGCTGCGCTTTTGACCGGTGCGGCTTTGGTCTGTTTGTAGGCAGCGCGCTGCTGCTGCGCATCATGGTAGCCACCGACGAAGGTACCGATCTCGCCGTTGCCTTCAAAGATCCAGCATTCGGTCACGGTGTTATCCACAAACTGACGATCGTGGCTCACCAGCAGCACGGTGCCCTGGTAGCCATCCACCAGCTCTTCCAGCAGCTCGAGCGTTTCGACGTCAAGGTCGTTGGTCGGTTCGTCAAGGATCAGCAGGTTACTGGGCTTGAGGAACAGACGCGCCAGCAGCAGGCGGTTACGCTCGCCGCCGGACAGCGCACGCACCGGCGTCATGGCGCGTTTCGGGTGGAATAGGAAGTCCTGCAGATAGCCGAGCACGTGGCGCGGCTTGCCGTTGACCATCACTTCCTGTTTGCCTTCCGCCAGGTTATCCATCACGGTTTTATCCGGATCGAGCTCCGCGCGGTGCTGATCGAAGTAGGCGATTTCCAGTTTGGTGCCGCAGTGCACGCGACCGGCACCCGCCTTCAGCTGGCCGAGCATCAGGCGCAGCAGCGTGGTTTTACCGCAGCCGTTCGGGCCAATCAGGGCGATTTTGTCGCCGCGCTGCACCTGGGTGGAGAAATCCTTCACCAGCGTTTTGCCGTCAACGCCGTAATCCACGTTTTCCAGCTCAAAGACGATTTTGCCGGAACGCGCCGCTTCACCGACCTGCATATTGGCTTTGCCCATCACGTCACGCCGTTCGGAGCGTTCACGACGCAGCGCTTTCAGCGCGCGCACGCGGCCTTCGTTACGGGTGCGACGCGCTTTGATGCCCTGGCGAATCCACACTTCTTCCTGCGCCAGCTTGCGGTCGAATTCGGCGTTTTGCATCTCTTCAACGCGCAGCGCTTCCTCTTTGCCCAGCAGGAACTGATCGTAATCGCCCGGCCACGACACCAGTTTGCCGCGATCGAGGTCGACGATGCGCGTCGCCATATTGCGGATAAACGAGCGGTCGTGCGAAATAAACACGATGCTGCCGTTGAAGGTTTTCAGGAAGCTTTCCAGCCAGTCGATGGTTTCAATATCGAGGTGGTTAGTCGGTTCGTCGAGCATCAGCACGCGCGGGTTACTGACCAGCGCTCGGCCCAGCGCGGCTTTACGCAGCCAGCCACCGGAGAGTGACGACAGCTCGGTGTCCGGCTGCAGCCCGATTTGCTGCAGCACATCGTTGATGCGGCTGTCGAGCTGCCACAGGTTGTGATGGTCGAGAATCGTCTGCAGTCGTCCCATTTCGTTGAGGTTTTTCTCGCTCGGATCTTCCATCACCAGGTGCGATATGGCGTGGTAGGCCTTGAGGTGCTCAGCCTGTTCGGCCACGCCTTCAGCAACGAAGTCATACACCGAACCGGTGATATTGCGTGGCGGATCCTGTTGCAGCCGCGCAACCACCAAATCCTGCTCATAAATAATGCGGCCGTCATCCAGCGGCTGTTCGCCGTTGATGATTTTCATCAGCGTCGATTTACCGGCGCCGTTGCGCCCAACCAGACAGACGCGCTCGCCCTCTTCGATATGCAGTTCGGTGTTATCCAACAGCGGCGCATCGCTGAACGACAGGTAAGCGCCATGGATACTGATCAGTGACATAAAACTTATTCCTTACCGGCGTGGCTTACCAGCCAGCAGTTGTGAATTTGACGGTTGCGCGCAAAGTCCTGCGACAGCGTTTTTTGCGTAATTTCCTGCGCCTGCAGACCCAGACGCTGCAAGCCGTCCAGATCCATTTTGAAGCCGCGCTTGTTATTGGAGAACATAATGGTGCCGCCGCGGCGCAGCATGCGCTTCAGGTTCTGCAGCAGCATCAGGTGGTCGCGCTGCACATCGAAGTCATCTTCCATGCGTTTGGAGTTGGAGAAGGTCGGCGGATCGATAAAGATCAGATCGAACTGCTCATCGCTTTCGCGCAGCCAGCTCAGGCAGTCCGCCTGCATCAGGCGATGCTGGCGCCCGGTTAATCCGTTCAGGCGCAGGTTACGTTCGGCCCACTCCAGATAGGTGCGCGACATATCAACCGTGGTGGTGGATTTGGAGCCGCCCAGCCCGGCGTGCACGCTGGCGCTACCGGTATAGGAGAACAGGTTAAGGAAATCTTTCCCCTGGCTCATCTGGCCCAGCATCTGGCGCGCGATACGGTGGTCGAGGAACAGGCCGGTATCGAGATAATCCGTCAGGTTCACCAGCAGCCGCGCGTTAAACTCCTGCACTTCAAAGAATTCGCCCTTCTCGCTCAGCTTCTGGTACTGGTTTTTGCCCTTCTGCCGTTCGCGGGTTTTCAGCACCAGGCGATTGGCCGGTATCTCCAGCACGCTCAGCGTGGCACCGATCACGTCAAACAGGCGCTGACGCGCTTTGGTCGCATCCACGGTTTTCGGCGGCGCGTACTCCTGAATCACTACCCAGTCGGCGTAGCGATCGACCGCCACGTTATACTCCGGCAGATCGGCGTCATACAGACGGTAGCAGTCAATATTCGACTGGCGCGCCCACTTGTCCAGTTTTTTGCTGTTCTTACGCAGGCGGTTAGCAAAGTCTTCGGCAATCTGTGCGCCGCCTTCGGCGCTGTTCGCCGCCAGCTGGTAGTTCTTCTGTACGCACTCCAGCGGACCGTTTTTCGCTTTAAACTGGCGATCGGCGCGCAGCTGCAGGCAGCTGAGCAGCTCGGGTGAGGCGCTGAACAGCGACAAATTCCAGCCGCCAAACTGCTGTTTCATGATGCGGCCCAGCTGGCTGTGCAGCGCAATCAGCGCCGGCTCGCTCTCCAGACGCTCACCGTACGGCGGGTTACTCAGCACCGTACCGCGCATCGCTTCGCCCGCCAGCGGATTTTTCAGCTGCAGCACATCCTGCTGCGCAAAGGTGAACAGATCGAACACGCCGGCGCGGCGCGCGTTGGCACGTGCCCACTCCAGCACGCGACCATCATTATCATAGCCAAAGAAGCGTGACGTGGTGGCGGCCGTGCCGGCGCGCGCACGCTGCAGCGCGTCGCTGCGCACCTCCTGCCACAGCGCGCTGTTGTGGCGTTTCCAGCGGCTGAAGCCCCAGTGCGAACGCAGCAGGCCCGGCGCGCGATCGCAGGCGATCAGCGCCGCTTCAATCAGCAGCGTACCGGAGCCGCACATCGGATCGACCAGCGGCGTGCCGTTCTGCCAGCCGGAGCGCATCACAATCGCCGCCGCCAGGTTCTCTTTCAGCGGTGCCTGGCCGGTTTGCTGGCGATAGCCGCGCTGATGCAGTGCGGTGCCGCTCAGATCCAGCGCGATGCTAACGCGATCTTTGTTCAGCCACGCGTTAATGCGGATGCCCGGCTGCTCGCGATCGACACTCGGACGCTCCAGATTCAGCCGGGTGAAGCTATCGACAATCGCATCTTTGATGCGCAGCGCACCAAACTGACTGTTGCGAATCACCTCATTGGTGCCGCTGAAGTGGATGGCGAACGTGGTGTTGCTGTCAAACAGCTCGCTCCACGGGATGCTTTGCGCGCCGACGTAGAGATCGAGATCGCTCCAGACGCCGAATTCTCCCAGCGGCAGCAAAATACGTGAAGCCAGACGGCTCCACAGCAGGCTTTGGTACATTACGCGGTCGTCGGCTCGGAAGTGGACGCCGCCCTGCACCACCTGCAAATCCTGCGCACCCAGCGCGTCCAGCTCAGTTTTCAACAGCTCTTCGAGCCCACGCGCCGTACTGGCAAACAGAGAATTCATATCGTCACTTTTACTCTTGCTAAAATTGTTGCGCATTATAGCGAATCAGCGTCCTATGTCATAAAGTTAGCTTCTTTTTGTCTGTACGGAGTTGTGATGATTACCCTGTCTCGCCTGTATATTCACCCGGTTAAATCGATGCGTGGTTTGCAGCTGTCACACGCGCAGGTGCTGGAAAGCGGTCTGGCCTTCGATCGCATCTTTATGGTGACCGAAGCGGACGGGACCTTTATTACCGCCCGCCAGTTTCCGGAGATGGTGCGTTTCACGCCCGCCCTGCTGCCCGACGGGCTATTCATCACCGCGCCGGACGGCAGCCAGGCGCTGATCCGCTTCAGCGATTTCAGCACCCAGCCGGCACCGACGGAAGTGTGGGGCAACCAGTTCACTGCGCGCATTGCGCCTGACACCATCAACCAGTGGCTGAGCGGCTTTTTCCCGCGCCCGGTGCAACTGCGCTGGGTTGGCCCTGAGCCGTCACGCCGGGTAAAACGCTTCGACCAGGTCCCGCTGGGGTTCGCTGACGGTTTCCCTTACCTGCTGGTCAACATGGCGTCGCTGCAGGATCTGCAGCAGCGCTGTCCGGCCAGCGTGCGGCTGGAGCAGTTCCGCCCCAATCTGATCGTCAGCGGCGCCAGCGCCTGGGACGAGGACAGCTGGAAACGTATTAAGATCGGCGAGATCACCTTCGAGATGCCGAAGCCGTGCAGCCGCTGCGTGTTTACCACCATCGGCATCGAAAGCGGCCGCAAACATCCGCAGGGCGAACCGCTTGCCACGCTGCAGCGTTTCCGCAGCGCCCAGGACGGCAGCGGTGATATCGATTTCGGCCTGAATCTGATTGCGCTTAACAGCGGTATCGTGCGCGTCGGCGATACGGTTGAAGTGCTGGAACGGCAGACGCCGCGCGCTTACGGTGCCGGTGAGGTGGTGGAAACGCTGCAGGCGGCCAGCAGCGCGCCGGCCGCCGTGACCATTGGCTATCAGGGTCAGCAGTTTGCCGGCGATAATCAGCAGGTATTACTGGAACAGCTGGAGATGCAGGGCTTTCGCATTCCCTATTCGTGTCGGGCCGGAATCTGCGGCAGCTGCAAAATGACGCTGGTGTCGGGTGATGTGAAGGCGCTGAAGCAGAGCGCGGTGCGCGGCGACGGCACCATTCTCAGCTGCAGCTGTATTCCGGACGGAGATATCGAACTGGCGTAAGTGCTACACCGCGCGGGCGAAGGGCGCGCTGCTCTCCTGCAACTGTGGCTGCAGGCGATCGTTCATGATCTTGATGGCATCGCCGAGCTGCATCCCTTTGCCCGCCACCGTCAGCGCACTCTGCGCCAGCAGACAGAGCGCGGCATTCTCGCCGCTCTCGACCACCAGCAGCTGTGCCTGTTCGCCGCTGTCGGCCAGCGTTACCGCCACCATATCGCCCGCGACGGGCTGCCAGCTGTGCGCATGGCTGGTGAAGTGCCAGCTTTTCGGCATCAGCGGCTTAAGGAAACGGCTGGCCACCAGCGCATTCAGCACCAGCTCGGCGCGCTGATCGCTTTTTAAACCGCTCTGGCGACAGCGCTCTTCAAAAGTAAAATAAAGCGCAGCGTCATCAACGCAAAAACCGCTGTCATTAAAGGCATCGGGCGTCAGCATTTTGCGCGAGAAGCGCGAGCGAAATAACATTCCATCGGCCAGATCCAGCATCATCCGGTCATGCTCTGCGTCAAAATACCAACGCCAGTTGTCATCGGGTTTGATTTTCATGGGGTGCCCTGTGGATTTACGCTGCGCTAAACGGCGCTGAAATTTAAAATATTGCTTTAAGGAAAAAGCTGAAAATTGTACGAACAGGACAAAATATAAACGAGCCGGAGGGAGAAATAAACCCCCCGGCCAGGGAAAGTGAGAAATGTCTTAGAGATGGGTCACGATATCTTTAATTAAACCTGGACCTTTATAAATAAAGCCGGAGTATATCTGCACCAGCGTTGCGCCAGCCGCCATTTTTTCCCGTGCCGCGACCAGCGAATCAATGCCACCGACGCCAATAATAGGCAGACGTCCCTGCAGCTCCTGCGCCAGACGGCGAATCACCTCGGTACTGCGCGACTGTACCGGACGGCCACTTAATCCCCCCGCTTCGTCGGCATATTTCAGCCCGCTCACCAGCGAACGATCGAGCGTGGTATTGGTGGCGATCACGCCGTCTATTTCGTGGCGCACTAAACTGTCGGCAACCTGGATCAATTCTTCTTCAGAAAGATCCGGCGCGATCTTCACCGCCACCGGCACATATTTCAGATGGCTTTCCTGCAGCGCCCGCTGTTTTAATTTAATCGCCGACAGCAGATCGTCCAGCGCTTCGCCATATTGCAGCGAACGTAATCCGGGGGTATTCGGTGAGGAAATATTGATGGCAATATAACCGGCGTGCGCATACACCTTTTCCATGCAGGTGAGATAATCGTCTTTGCCCTGCTCTACCGGCGTGTCTTTATTTTTACCAATATTGATGCCGAGCACGCCTTTAAAGCGCGCCTTTTTCACATTCTCTACCAGGTGATCAACGCCGAGATTATTAAACCCCATGCGGTTAATGATACCCTCCGCCGCCACCAGCCGGAACATGCGGGGTTTGTCATTGCCCGGCTGTGCGCGTGGCGTCACCGTGCCCACTTCAACAAAGCCAAAGCCCATGGCGCCAAAGGCATCAATGCACTCCGCGTTCTTATCCAGACCCGCAGCCAGACCCAGCGCGTTCGGAAAGGTCAGCCCCATACAGGTCACCGGGCGTGACGGCAGCGACTGACGAATCAGCCCTTCCAGCGGCGTGCCGCTGATGAAGCGTAACTGTTGAAAGGTGAGTTCGTGCGCGCGCTCTGGATCGAGCTTAAACAGCGCCGGCCGGACGATAGGATATAGCATGCACTCTCCTGAATGGCGGAAGCTTCGTGAAAGTCGGGTGCACGGGAATTTGTGCGCCAGAATGGTAAGGTGCTCTGGCGCAAAAGTAAATTACTCTGGGATGCAACAATTTGATCGGTATCAGCGTCGGGCGGAATAGCGTCCCAGACGATCGCGGCAGGCCTGTAAGCCGCTGTAAATCGCCGGGCAATACCACAGCAGTTTCAGACGCGCGTTGTGCTGTAACACTTTACGCACCAGCTGATTCACCTGCGGCTGCCATTCAGCGGGCACCGTCATGTGATTTTTGCGGATTTGCGTCAGGCAGCCGTGCATCACCGTCTGGTAATAATCGTCCAGCAGCGCCTCATCATGCGGCAGTTGCTGCTGCTGCAGGAACTGCTCACTGCCGGCGCGGGCGATAAAGTAATTTTTCACCCATGAGAAGTCGCGCGTGCTCTGCGACAGTGAACTCAGCATAAAGCGTTTGTAGTAGTAGCTCTGGCTGGTGCAGTACAGCGCCCGCGCCTGCAGGTAGAGGGCGAACATAAAAGGCGCGTCTTCATGGTTCTGGATCGGCAGAAACTGCAGATCGAGCTGGTCAATCAGGCGACGCGAAATGATGCTGCTCCAGATCACCCGATGCGCCGACTGATGCTGAATCAGCGTGCGCAGCGTGGCGCTGCCGCCCGGCAGCAGGCCGCTGACGTGGCGCTGATGGATGGTCTGATAATGGCGCTGCGGCGCTGGCAGGTCGAAAAACATTTTCGCGCCAAAGCAGAACAGATCAATCTCCGGGTGACGGGCCTGCACGCGGCGGAAATCGGCGAACAGTTCAGTCGAGACGAAGTCGTCGGCATCCATAAAATAGACGAAATCGCCGCTGGCTGCGGCCAGCCCCTTCATGCGCGCGGCACTGACGCCGCCGCGTCCGCCACTCAGCAGCGTCACCTGCGGATGCTGCGCAGCAAACGCCGTCAGCCAGGCCACGCTGTCATCGCTCGAGCCATCATCAATAATGATGATCTCTTCCGGCGGCGATGACTGACGTAACAGCGACCCCAGGGTTTCCGGCAGCCAGGGCGCGCAGTTCCAGTTAGGGATAATTACCGAAACCGTCGGCGTGCGGCGTGATGTCATGCTCATCCTCTTTCCTCTGCGTTAACAAGCGGCGCGCGCAGGCGTTTTAGCACCAGGCTGTGTAACAGACAGCACACGCCAAGGTTAAAGGCCCCGATCAGCCCCAGCCACAGCAGGTTGATCCAGCGATTCTGGTTCCACTCAATCGGCAGCAGCGTGCTGAGCCAGGCAATCAGCGCCGACACCGCCCAAATCAGCGCTACGTCGCGCGTCAGCCAGCTGAAATGGATGCCCGGCGCAAAGCGGCGATGCACCAGCCACGCCCAGCCAACTAAATAGAAGATGTTTTGCCCCAGCCACAGCCAGCCGGTGCCCAGCGCCCCGTAATGGACGGCACACCAGATGTTGAGCGGCACCAGCACGACGGCAAAACAGGTGAATCCCTGCATGTGCAGTTTCAAATTGCCGTTGACGTATTGCAGGTGATACAGCAGGCCGCAGATCGCCTGGATGCCGCTGCCGAGCGCATACAGGCTAAGCACAAACGCCATCTCTTCGACAATTTGCGGTTTCTGCGTCCACGCCCACAGCAGCGGTCCGGCATAGCAGGCAATGGTGATGCTGAGCGGGGCCATAAAAATTGCTACCGCCTGGGTGGTATAGCGGTAGAGCTTCAGCGATTCGGCATCGCCCTGCTGACGGGTTTTCATGCCGGTCATGCGCGGCACAATCGCCTGCATAATCGGACTGCTCAGCAGCAGGATACCGGTCGCGGCCGTGGCGACCACGGTGAACGAGCCGTATTCACTCAGTGGCAGGGTTTTTGACAGCACCAGCCGGTCAATCTGCGAAATAAAGGTCCACACGGCACTGGAGAAGGCGGCGCTCAGCGCAAAGCGGATAAAGGGTTTGAGCACGCCTTTCAGATCGTCGCGCTTCTCTTTGCGCGCTGCGCGGGGCACCAGCTGACAGGATTTCCAGATACAGCAGGCGGCTTCGGCAATCGAGACCAGCAATTGCCAGATAAAGAAGGTCAGCAGCGGATTCGGGAACAGCTGGATCACCAGTACCGCGCCAAAAGTCCGCAGCGTGGTAATGATCAGGTTCACGCCGTTGAGCCAGACCTGATGCTCAAAACCGACAATCACGCTGCGATACGGGCTGGTACGCCAGCGAATCGCGGCGGTGATCACCATGATCGCCACGGCCACCACCACATCGCTGGCGGGTAAGTGCTGCGCATCCAGCCAGTGCGTGGCAATCCATGGCGTCGCCAGCCAGCCGAGCACCACCAGCACCAGGGTGGAGAAAAGGAAGAAGCGGGTCAGCGTGGCAAACAGCGCCGGAAACCAGACAAATTCTGCCTGATTTGCCCGGTAGCGTGCCGCCTCGCGCATCAGCGTGGTGGAAACGCCCGCGTCGAGCAGCTGCAGCCAGGTCAGCAATATAGAAAAGAAGCCCACGAGACCGTAAGCTTCCATACCTAAATGCTGAATATACAGGGGAACTACTAAAATACCTGACAGCGTCAGATAGATCTGGCCAACATAGTTGGCAATCGCGTTACGTTTGATAGACATAAAAACTCTGGCGTCTGGGTATTTTTCTCAGTGTTAACAGCGTGACACAAAAATACCTCAGCGCCCACGGGAGTAATTCTTAAAATTAACGCTGGCGCTATCTCAGCGGCTTTTTCTCATTTTCATCAGTGAGAAATAGAGGTCGGGCTGTTTCAGTAACAGTTTTTCCATTGTGCTCTGCGGTGAAAACTGATCGGCAAAGTAGCGCACCGCGTGCCGCACATTATTAGAGAACTGTGTTTCAGCGTTTAATTCCTGCTGTACCAGCTGTAATAACCCGCTGCGTAAATAACTCTGGCGATAGCGGTTTCGCTCCGGAATAAAGTGTGACAAACGGGTGACCTTTTCATACTCCGTCATAAATTGCTGATAGCTGGGCGGCGGATTAACCGTGGTGACCTCATGCTCTGCGCGGGCATCCAGCAGCCATACCGTTTGCGTATTTAACAGGCCAGCCAGCATCACATCCTGAATGCGTACCAGCGGAGCGGCATTTTTCACCAGCGCGGCGCGCAGGATAACCGCATAGTTATTCTGCTGCCACAGGCGCTGCGCCTGCAGCTGCTGGAACAGCTGCAGCGACGACTGCAGGCCGCTGCTCAGTGCGCGCGGTGCCAGTGAAAGCAGCATGCAGTTGAGCTCCGGGCGCTGATGGCTGAGCGTTGCCAATTCCTGCAACAGTGCAGCAGAGGGTGCAAAGCCGTCGGCGGCAAACAGTAAGAACGCGTCGTCGCTGACGCTCTCCGCCGCTGGCTGCGGCACAGCGTTAAACTGGCTGTGCGCGGCATCCGGCTGCAGGAGATAACACAACAGCGGATTAACGTTATCAGCCGCGACGCGCGCAGGCTGATCGGCAACCGGCTCAGCCGGATGCACTAACAGAGCAGACCTTCCCATATTCCTCTCCCTAAAAATAATACTGAATAATGGCCAGACAAAAATCCGCCCAATTAAGGCGCAAATAAGGCAGTGACTTTTTTTTAGCGTAAGAAAACTCAATCAATTATAAACAGCCCGCCGACGGCATGACAATTGGCCCTTGCCAGACTGGCTGTTTATTTGCCTTTTATTGTTAAGCGTCACTAAAGAAAGCCCCACTTAAGCGCAGAGAAAATTAGCAATACTCGTAACAGGAAACGTTGAGACATGGCTCAATTTTAATAAAAGGCTACGTTTTGACACAATTCCTCTTCAATTTAAGGCCAACTTAAAATGGAGCAGCGAAAACAGCAGGTGAGAAAAATCCTGGTAATAATTTTTAACTTAGGCCGCCATTTCTTCGCTACAGCTTAAATTACCTCATCTATTTCTTCTTAAGCCTGACGACAATGGCGCGCCCGGCGATATGTGTCGACGGTTACACCTCTGATTTAACCAGGCAACAGCGCTTTTAATCATTCTCACCTTGCCCGTGACGGAAGCCGCTAATGAAAACCCGGCAACCGGCGGGTGCAATTCAGATTAACCTTAGAGGCGCTTTTCCCTTCTTTTATAAGAGCGCGCTATTCCCGCCTGACGGCTATCCATTGCCGGATAAATCATTTACGCCTCGCCGCCTGCTCTGTCAGGATTGAACGCATCAGTTCTCAATAATTGCTAATCAATAACTTTCAGTTATAAGGAGTGACCATGCGGGTTATTACGCTGGCGGGGAGTCCGCGTTTTCCTTCACGTTCTACGGCGCTGCTGAGTGTGTGTCAGCGGGCGCTGGAAGCGCGTGGCGTTGAGGTGATTCCGTGGAACATTCACAACTTTCAGCCGGAAGATTTGCTGTATGCGCGCTTCGACTCACCGGCACTGGCCGCGCTGAAAGCGGATTTAGCGCTCGCAGAGGGGCTGATCGTCGCCACACCGATTTATAAAGCCTCTTTCTCTGGCGCGCTGAAAACCCTGCTCGACCTGCTGCCAGAGCGCGCGCTGGAACATAAAGTGGTGCTGCCGCTGGCAAGCGGCGGCAGCGTGGCGCACATGCTGGCCGTTGACTACGCGCTGAAACCGGTGCTGAACGCGCTGAAAGCGCAGGAAGTTCTGCACGGCGTGTTCGCCAGTGATACGCAAATCACCCATTACGACCGCCAGCCTGAGCTGGATGCGCTGCTGAGCGAGCGCATTGATGAGGCGCTGGAAACCTTCTGGCAGGCGCTGCACCGTCGTCATCAACCCTATGCTCAGGCTGTATAAAGGAACCGCGATGAAAAGGATGTTAACCCGCTGGCTGCTGCCAACCGTTACCGCGCTGTTTGCCCTGACCCTCGCGGCTCAGGCTGCCGAAGCGCCAGCACAATTCCGTATCGGCTATCAGAAAGGATCGGTCAGCATGGTGCTGGCCAAATCGCATCGGCTGCTGGAGCAGCGCTTCCCGGCCACCAACATTCAGTGGATCGAGTTTCCGGCCGGTCCGCAAATGCTTGAGGCACTGAACGTGGGCAGCATTGACCTGGGCAGCACCGGCGACATCCCGCCGCTGTTTGCTCAGGCCGCCGGGGCGGATTTGCTGTATGTCGGCTCGGAGCCACCGAAGCCGCAGGCCGAGGTGATTCTGGTGCCGAAGGACAGTCCCATCCACAGCGTGGCGCAACTGAAAGGCCATAAAGTGGCGTTCCAGAAAGGCTCCAGTTCGCACAATCTGCTGCTGCGCGCGCTGGAACAGGCCGGGCTGAGCTTTAACGATATTCAGCCGACTTATCTGACGCCAGCCGATGCGCGCGCCGCGTTTCAGCAGGGTGATGTTGACGCCTGGGCGATCTGGGATCCCTACTATTCCGCTGCGCTGCTGCAGGGCAACGTCCGTGTGCTGGTGGACGGCAGTAAGCTGAACCAGACCGGTTCGTTCTACCTCGCCACGCGCAGCTTTGCTACCGAGCACGGTGACTTCGTGCAGCAGGTGCTGCACACCTTTAGCGAAGCCGACGCGCTGACGCGTAGCCAGCGCCAGCAAAGTATCGATCTGCTGGCACAGGCGATGGGCCTGCCGAAGCCGGTGATCGCCAGCTACCTTGACCATCGTCCGCCGACCACTATTACGCCGGTCAGCGCCCACACGGCGCAGGCCCAACAGCAAACTGCCGATCTGTTTTATGCCAACCATTTAATGCCGGTCAAAGTCACCATTGCCGATCGCATCTGGCAGCCACAGCCGGCCCGGCCATAAGGAAATTTATCATGAGCGTATCCGTATTCTGGTTTCTTCCCACCCACGGCGACGGCCACTACCTCGGTACCGCCGAAGGTGCGCGCCCGGTGGACCACGGTTATCTGCAACAGGTGGCGCAGGCCGCCGATCGCCTCGGTTTTGGTGGCGTGCTGATCCCCACCGGCCGGTCGTGTGAAGATGCGTGGCTGGTGGCCGCCTCCCTGATTCCGGTGACGCAGCGCCTGCGTTTTCTGGTGGCGCTGCGCCCGGGAGTGATTTCTCCGACGCAGGCCGCACGGCAGGCCGCCACGCTCGATCGTCTCTCCAACGGTCGCGCACTGTTTAATCTCGTCACCGGCGGCGACCCGGAAGAGCTGGCGGGCGACGGCGTTTTCCTCGATCACCGCGAGCGTTATGCCGAATCTGCGGAGTTTACCCGCGTCTGGCGCCGGGTGAGTGAAGGCGAAACGGTCGATTACGAAGGCAAGTACGTCAAAGTGCGCGGTGCACGATTGATGTTTAAAGCGGTGCAGCAGCCACGTCCACCGCTGTGGTTTGGTGGCTCATCGGATGCCGCGCAGGATTTGGCCGCGGAGCAGGTGGATGTCTATCTGACCTGGGGCGAACCGCCGGCGCTGGTCAAAGAGAAGATTGAACAGGTGCGCGCCAAAGCGGCGGCGCAGGGGCGCACGGTGCGCTTCGGCATTCGTCTGCACGTGATTGTGCGTGAAACCAATGAGGAAGCATGGCAGGCGGCAGAACGGCTCATTGCCCATCTTGACGATGCCACCATTGCTAAAGCGCAGGCGGCTTTTGCCCGCACCGATTCAGTCGGTCAGCAGCGCATGGCCGCGCTGCACGGCGGACGCCGCGATCGGCTGGAGATCAGCCCGAACCTGTGGGCTGGCGTCGGTCTGGTACGCGGCGGTGCCGGGACTGCACTAGTGGGCGACGGTCCGACGGTCGCGGCGCGTATGCAGGAGTATCAGGATCTCGGCATCGAGACCTTCATTCTGTCTGGCTATCCGCATCTGGAAGAGGCCTATCGCGTGGGCGAGCTGCTGTTCCCGCATCTCGACCTGGCCGTGCCGGAAATCCCGCAACCCCGCGTAGTGCAGGCGCACGGTGAAGCGGTCGCCAATGATTTCACCCCGCAAAAAGTCGCGCAGAGTTAAGGAGTCGCATATGGCAAAGGTCAATAAACAGCTGAGCAATGCCCTGCTGCCGTGGGCGCTGCCGGTGCTGCTGGTGGTGGTGTGGCAGATTGCCTCACAGGCTGGCTGGCTGTCGACGCGCATCCTGCCCTCGCCGGAGAATATTGTCATCACCTTCTGGCATCTCGCGGCCAGCGGTGAGTTGTGGCAACACCTCGCCATCAGCGGCTGGCGAGCGGCAATCGGCTTTGCCATTGGCGGTTCGATTGGCCTGATTCTCGGGCTGATTACCGGCACGTCGCGCACCGGCGAACGGTTGCTGGATACCTCGGTGCAGATGCTGCGTAACGTGCCGCACCTGGCGCTGATCCCGCTGGTGATTCTGTGGTTCGGCATCGACGAGTCAGCCAAAATTTTTCTTGTGGCGCTCGGCACGCTGTTCCCTATCTACCTCAATACCTATCACGGCATACGGAATATTGACCGCGGCCTGGTGGAGATGGCGCGCAGCTATGGTCTCTCCGGCTGGAGCCTGTTTATTCAGGTGATTTTGCCGGGCGCGCTGCCGTCAATCATGGTTGGCGTGCGCTTTGCCCTCGGTCTGATGTGGCTGACGCTGATCGTGGCCGAAACCATCTCGGCCAACTCCGGTATTGGCTATCTGGCAATGAACGCCCGTGAGTTTCTGCAAACCGATGTGGTGGTGGTCGCCATCATTCTCTATGCCCTGCTGGGCAAACTGGCCGACGTGACGGCACAGCTGCTGGAGCGCGTCTGGCTGCGCTGGCATCCGGCTTACCAATTGAAGGAGGAGAACGCATGAGCAACGCAACGCTAAGCCCGGCGCGCCTGAACCGCGGTACCCCGGTGGGCGTCAATGGCGTCACCAAGCAGTATGGCAATCGCACCATCCTGAATCATATCGATTTACATATTCCGGCCGGCCAGTTTGTCGCGGTGGTCGGCCGCAGCGGCTGCGGTAAAAGTACCCTGCTGCGCCTGCTGGCCGGGCTGGAATCCACCACGCACGGTGAACTGCTGGCGGGCAACGCGCCGCTGGCCGAGGCGCGCGAAGATACCCGCCTGATGTTTCAGGATGCGCGTCTGCTGCCGTGGAAGAAAGTGATTGATAACGTTGGCCTCGGTCTGAAAGGCCGCGAGTGGCGCAGCGCCGCGCTGGAAGCGCTGGCGGCGGTCGGTCTGGCCGATCGTGCACATGAGTGGCCGGCAGCGCTTTCCGGCGGACAGAAACAGCGGGTGGCACTGGCGCGGGCGCTGATTCATCGTCCCGGCCTGCTGCTGCTCGATGAACCACTCGGCGCACTTGATGCGCTGACGCGCATTGAAATGCAGGGCCTGATTGAGTCGCTCTGGCAGCAGCATAATTTTACCGTGTTGCTGGTGACGCACGATGTCAGCGAAGCGGTGGCGATGGCCGATCGCGTATTGCTGATTGAAGAGGGTCAGATCGGGCTGGATTTGGCGGTAGATTTACCGCGTCCGCGCCGCAAAGGATCGGCGCGCCTTGCCGAGCTGGAGGCCGAGGTGCTGGATCGGGTGATGAAGCGGGGAACCTCAGAGCAGCCCCTGCAGTTCGCGCAGCAGCGCTGAAGGAACAGGTGCGCATAAATGCGCACCCTACGGGATCGTGCATCGTTGCCATTAATGGTAATGAAACACGTACCGTGCGAAATCCGTGTAGGGTCGCCATTTATGGCGACCTGGGGACTACTACGCGAGTCGTACAGGGTCGCCATTTATGGCGACCTGAGTGATTATGCGTTCAGCGCTTTGGTGATCTTCTCGTACAGATCGCCGGACAGATTCTCCAGCCCTTTCAGCGTCTCCAGCGCCTTACGCATCAGCGCCTGACGGTCGGCATCATAACGCTTCAGACGAATCAGCGGCTCAATCATGCGCGCTGCCACCTGCGGGTTGCGGCGGTTGAGATCGGTCAGCATCTCCACCAGGAACTGGTAGCCGCTACCATCTTTGGCGTGGAAGGCTGCCGGATTGGCCGAGGCCAACGCGCCAATCAGCGAAC
>NZ_VOQX01000039.1:0-47299 GCF_016643525.1 Pantoea sp. Morm
AGCGGCGGCACAGCTCGCGGATGTTCGCCCCGTCTTGCGAGGCGAACAGAACAAACTCAGTACGTAATGACATGGTATCTCTCGCATCCCAGGGCATAAGCGACTCCATAAACGGGTTCTTATGCCTTAGTTGTAAGTGTCTACCATGTCCCCGAACAAGTGTTCACGATGTCCCCGGACTGTACAGCGAGAGGGCCGGGGTGAGGGCATCAGCCCGCACGAAACCCTGCTACGACACCAGCTCCTGCGCATACAAATACAGCGCCTTCAGCTGCGCCATCTTCTCTGCATCGCCCTCATGCAAACTGGCCAGCGACTCCAGCTCCAGCAAAAACGCCTGTACCCGCTCCGCATTAAGCTGCTCGCGGCGATGCTGCAGCCAGCGCTGCTGCTCTTTATCATCCAGCGTGCCGGGGAAGTTGCGGGCGCGATAGCGGAACAGCAGCTTCGCGATACGTTTATCCTCAAAGGTCAAATCGAGCGCCGGCAGGTTCTGCGGCGGCGTCTGGCGCAGGATGTTCATACCGGCGCGATCGGCGTCGCTGAAGAAGCCGTCATACAGCTGCGCATCGACATCCTCCGACGGCGTGAACGGCTCCGCTTCGGCAAACAGCGTCACCACATTTTCCCGCACTTCGGCATGCTGGCGCAGCAGGGCCAGATTCGCCAGACAGTGCTGACGATCGATACCCAGCCGTTCGGCATCTTCCGGGCGCAATGTATTGGCCGGGGCCAGAACCGGGCACTTATTGATGTGCACCAGCTTGATCGGCACCGCCGGCAAATCGCCCAGATCGCTGTGTCGCGTATACAGCCGCTCGCGCAACTCATCCGGCGACAGCGTCAGCAGCGGCGTCATGTCGCCGGCCAGATCGGCCACGATCAGCGCGTTTTTGTTATCCGGATGCCATGCCAGCGGCACAATCCAGCTGGTATTACCGCGCGCTGCGCCGAACATGCCGGAAACGTGCACCAGCGGCTTCATCTGCGGAATATCAATCAGCGTCATCAGTTTCTGCTTGTTGCGATGGGTAAACAGAAACTCAAACAGCTTCGGCTGCTTCTCCTGCACCAGCTTTGCCATCGCCAGCGTGGCGTACACATCGGACATCGCATCGTGCGCCTGTTCGTGTGCCACGCCGTTAGCCTGGGTGAGATGCTCCAGCTTAAAGCTCGGGAAACCGTCGTCGTTCTCCGGCCAGACGATGCCTTCCGGGCGCAGCGCATAGCAGGCGCGCATCACGTCGAGCAGATCCCAGCGCGAATTGCCGTTCTGCCAGCTCCAGCCATACGGGTCGATAAAGTTGCGGTAGAAGATATTGCGCGTCACTTCGTCATCGAAGCGCACGTTGTTGTAACCGATCACACAGGTCTGCGGTTCGCTGAACAGCGCGTGAATGCGCTGAGCAAACTCCACTTCCGGCACGCCGCGCGCGTTGGCCACCTGCGGCGTGATACCGGTGATCATTACCGCTTCCGGCTGCGGCAGGTAATCGTCCGCGAGCTGGCAGTAAAACACCTGCGGTTCGCCTACGGCGTTAAAGGCTTTGTCGGTGCGCAGGCCTGCAAATTGCGCCGGACGATCCAGCGACGGGCTTTTGCCGAAGGTTTCATAATCGTGGAACAGAAAAGTGAACTCAGAGGCGGGCACGGCGTTATCCTGGCTATGGAAAATCAACGCACAGAATAGTCGTCAGCCCGGTACAGCACAACCTCGATCGCCATCGCTGCGAGCGGGCGCGCAGCATTTGTCCGCGGTTCATACTTTTTTTCAATTTATTCAGATATCAAAGTGCTATTTGCCGTAAAACGTGCGGCGGTAAATTCATTTATTTGATGTTGAGGAAGAAGTGTTGAAAAGGCGTCTGTTGGTAACTGTATCTGGAATGATTGTTTGGACATCGCTGGCGCACGCGGATGACAGCATGCCGTTTCCCCTGACGCCGCCGGCTATTGATGCCGCGTCCTGGGTGCTGATGGACGCCACCACCGGGCAGATCCTCACCGCAGGCAACCCGGATGCGGAGCGCAACCCGGCCAGCCTGACCAAACTGATGACCGGTTATGTCGTCGACCGCGCGGTCGATCAGAAGAAAATCACCCGTGACGATGTGGTCACGGTGGGTAAAGACGCGTGGGCCGCCGGCAATCCGGTGTTTAAAGGCTCGTCGCTGATGTTTCTTAAGCCGGGCGATAAAGTCACCGTGCGCGACCTGATGCGCGGCGTGATCATCGATTCCGGCAACGACGCCTGCGTGGCGCTGGCCGACTATGTGGCCGGCAGTCAGGAGAGCTTCGTCAACATGATGAACAGCTACGTGCAGAAGCTCGGTCTGACGCACACCCACTTCGAAACCGTGCACGGTCTCGATGCGCCGGGGCAGCACACCACCGCGCGCGATCTGGCGGTGCTGTCACGCGCCATCATCAACGGTGAGCAGGATTTCTATGCCATGTATAGCGAGAAAACCCTCAGCTTCAACGGCATTACCCAGAACAACCGTAACGGCCTGCTGTGGGATCAGAATCTGCACGTCGACGGCATGAAAACCGGCCACACCGAGAGCGCCGGGTTCAACATCGTCGCCTCGAACATTGTCGGTCGCCATCGTCTGATTGCGGTGATCATGGGCGGGAAAAGTTCGAAGGGACGTGAAGAGCAGGCGCGTAAACTGCTGGTGTGGGGACAGAACAACTTCGACACCGTGCAGCTGTTCCACGCCGGGAAAAAGATCGGCAGCGAAAACGTCTGGTACGGCAACCCGCACAAAGTGGACGTCGGTACCACCGAAGATATCTATCTGTCACTGCCGCGCAGCGAAGTGTCGAACGTAATGGCGAAGTATGTGATCAATCGTAAAGACCTCGAAGCGCCACTCAAAGCCGGCGAGCAGGTGGGCGAAATTCAGGTGCTGGATAAAGACAAGCAGCTGGCCAGCTATCCGCTGTACGCGCTGCAGTCGGTCGATGAAGCAGGCATCATCACGCGCATCAGCGATTACGTGAAACAGAAACTGTAAGCCGTCGGGCAATAAGCAACCGCTGCGTTACATCCTTGTGTGCACTGAGAAAACAAGATGTAGCGCAGTTGTATTATTGCGCAAAAAGTTGCGCCAGCCCCTCAATGTTCGTGCTGTGCCAGGGTAACATAGCGCGCAAATTTTTATCGCACCCGGACCACCATGTTACGCGCTGACAAGCCCATCTCTCCGATTGAGTTCTGGTTTTACCGCCACTACCGCGCCGTGCACGGCGTACGCATCGCTATCGCCTTTGTGCTGTGCTTTCTGTTTGTCCGTCTCACCGATATTCCGGAAGGCACCTGGCCGCTGATCACGCTGGTGGTGGTGATGGGACCGATCTCCACCTGGGGCAATGTTTTGCCGCGCGTGGTGCAGCGTATCAGCGGTACCTTTGCCGGGCTGATATCAGGGCTGATCGCGCTGAAGCTGGAGCTGCTGTCACTGCCGCTGATTCTGGTGTGGTGCTTTATCGTGATGATCGTCTGCGGCTATCTGACGCTGGGCAAACACCCGTATATGGCACTGCTGATCGGCATCACGCTCGGCGTGGTGGTCGGCGCGCCGGCCGGCGATTTCACCGTGGCGCTGTGGCGCGGCGGCGATGTGATTCTCGGCTCGCTGATGGCCTTGCTGTTCAGCGCCATCTGGGCGCAGCGCGCCTACACTCACTGGCGCATTCAGCTGTCGGACGCCTTTATCAACATGGCGAAGATTCATCACGCTGGCTTTTCTGCCAATCTGGTGGAGAAGCCGCGCCTCAATCCGCGCTTCCAGAAGCTGCTCACCAGCGTGATCAAAATGCGCGCGCTGCTGGAGCCGGCGAGCAAAGAGACGCGTATCCCTAAATCGGTGTTTGAAGCCATTCAGACCATTAACCGTAATATGGTTAACACCATGCAGATGCAGATTGAAGCCTGGTGGGCGTCGCGCGAGAGCCATCTGATTTTGCTTAACGCGCCGACGCTACGCCGCACGCAGCAGATGACCGAGAACACCCTGAACGCGCTGGCGGCGCTGATGGTGAAAGGCGAGACCGAACAGGTGATTGCCAACAGCCACGAGCTGGAAGCCATTACCCAGGAGCTGGAAGCGCTGATCGCCAACGGCAGCGCGCGGCTGGAGACCACCGCGATTTACGGTTACGTCTGGCTGAGTCTGGAGCAGGCGCGTCAGCTGGAGCGCATGACAGACCTGGTGCGTCTGGCGCTGCGCAAATAGTTTTCTCAGGCAATGACTTAGTGCGAATTGCCCTTTCTTTGCGCTAAGATAAGTGCCAGTCCGAATTTAGCGGTGAAAATTGCGAACCCGGCTTATAAGCCGCTAAGCTAAATGTCTTCCCGGTTTATGACTATTTTGCCTGCCGCGGCAGGCCACAAGAAAGGTGCCAACATGGAAAATGCCAAGCAATCATTTCAGGACGTACTGGAGTTTGTGCGTATGTTTCGTCGTAAAAACAAACTGCAGCGCGAAATTACGGACAACGAAAAGAAAATCCGTGATAACCAGAAACGTGTGTTGCTGCTGGACAACCTGAGCGAGTACATCAAACCTGGTATGAGCGTGGAAGCGATTCAGGAAATCATCGCCAGCATGCGCGTGGATTATGAAGATCGCGTAGACGAGTACATCATCAAAAACGCCGATCTGTCGAAAGAGCGTCGCGAGCTGTCGAAAAAGCTCAAAGCGATGGGCGAACCAAAAGGGCAGTAAGCCTCACGGGCTTGATAGCCGCGTTTTGCTCCAGGGTCGCCATTTATGGCGACCTTTTTAATGCCCGCGCCAGCTGCTGTAACTGCTGCGCAATCTCCGCCACATCCACCTGCTGCTGCAACGGCGCCGCTGTGGTGGCGCGCAGGACCAGCTCGGTCTCCAGCGGCTGACTGTCCGGTATCTCTCCCTCCAGCTGCGCCAGCAGACGATCGACGCTCACTGTGCCTAACTGCTGTAAATCCTGGCGCACCGTGGTCAGCGGTGGCTGATACCACGCGCTCTCCGCCGTATCGTCGTAACCGATGATCGACATCTCCGCCGGAATTTGTACGCCATGCTGATGCAGCGCGCGCATAGCCCCCAGCGCCATTTGATCGTTAGCCACCAGCAGCGCCTGCGGCAGCTGGTCGGGCAGCCGGGTCAGCAGCGCCTGGTAGCCGGACGCTGCGCTCCAGTCGCCGCTCAGTACGCAGTGCGGCACCAGCTGATGACGCGCCAGCGCCTGTTGCCAGGCGCTAAATCGCGCCCGGGCTGACGCGGAGCTGGCAGGCCCGTTCAGCACGCCAATCTGCCGGTGGCCGAGCGCCACCAGATGATCCACCGCCTGCTGCGCACCGCTGGTGCTCCGGTACTGACACTGCGCCACGACCGCGCTGCGCTCCACATCCAGAAACAGCGTCGGTTTGCTGCCGCATTGCTGCTGAATCTGCGCCGCCTGCGCGGCATCCAGCGGCAGGTTGATCAGCAGAGCATCGACGCGCTGCGCCAGCAATTCATGCACCGTGTCCTGCGCGTGGCTGGTGGCATTGGCCATGGCGATCACCAGATGATAGCCCTGCGCCGCCGCGCGCTGCTGAATCGCCGAAGCAATCTGCGCCGGCGCCATCAGCGCCAGATCGCTGGTCGCCAGCCCGAGCGTGCGCGTGGCCTTGCCGGCCAGCTGCTGCGCGACCCGGTTTGGCACGTAGCTGAGCTGCTGCATCGCGGCTTCCACCCGCGCGCGGGTGCGGGGTGACACCTGCGCCGAATGGTTCAGCACCCGGGAAACCGTTTGATAGGAGACGCCAGCCAGCCGGGCGACATCGTCAAGCGTTACGGAACGCGCTGTCATTGATCCCTCCTGATGAGAATGCGGCGAGTGTAGCAAATTTTTCCCTGCCGTCGCGGTATTAAGGCGTTACACTGCCAGTGATAACGCAAGGAGAAAGTGATGCAGCTCAATGACCATCAAATTCAGGATATCAACACCATTGCCGCCTGGCTGGCGCTCGATCAGCTGCCAAAGGACGGTACGCTGGAGGTCGATTTAGCCATACTTGCCGGACATGCGGTGCTGCCGAACGTCGAAGCGGTGATTGCGCTGGCGAAGAAATATCAGCTGCCGTTGCTGATCAGCGGCGGCATCGGTCACTCAACCGCGCTGCTGGCCGCGATGATTGCCAGCCATCCGCTCTATCGCCAGATCGACACCGCCGGCAAGGGCGAAGCACAGCTGCTGGGCGAGATGGCGCGCGTGTTCGCTGAGCTGCCTGACGATCAGCTGCTGCTGGAAACCGCCTCGCGCAACTGTGGCGAAAACGCCGCCTTAAGCCAGCGCCTGCTGGATGAGCAGCAGTGGCAGCCGCAGCGCGTGCTGCTGGTGCAGGATCCGTTGATGCAGCGCCGCAGCTGGGAAACCTTCCGCTGGCAGTGGCGCGATCGTGAGCATGCGCCGGAATTCATCAGCTGGCCGGTGTTTGTGCCGCAGGTGATGATGGATGCGGGCATGCTGCGCATCGTTGGCGCGCCGCCGCAGGGGTTGTGGTCAGTGGAGCGTTTTCTGTCGCTGCTGATGGGCGAGGTGCAGCGCCTGCGTGACGACGCCAGCGGCTATGGCCCGAACGGCAAGGGGTTCTTCGGTCACGTTGATGTACCCGACGCGGTCGAAGCAGCCTGGCAGCGCCTGATGCAGCTGCCCGGCGTGCAGTCGCGGTTGGGTTAAGCCGTCACCAAAAGCATATGTGATTGAGTAAAATAATATTTTGCACTATCCGTAGCGGCGCAATTTATTGCGCAACCGGCCGCGATGCGGAAATGCACATTGCGCGATAAATTGCGCCGCTACGGTTTGTGCGACTGGCTGGTGCCGCAATGACATGTCGCACAAATAACAGGGGGCGCATTCATGCGCACCTGGCACGCCACGCACCGGACCGATCACCGCGTCTGCAAATACACCTGCAAGTTCACATACACCGCGTTCAGCAACGGCGTCGCCACCGCATGGCGCGCGCCGCGCACCAGCAAATCGCCGATGATCTGATCGGCTTCGATATCATAGCCCTGGGTTAAATCGCGGTACATGGATGAGGTCATCGCCGCATCAGGATTGTTCAGCGTCTCATAAATCTTCGCCGTCACGGCCGGACGCTGTTGGTAGCCATCAGCGGTGATCACCGCCAGCACCTCGGCGAAAATGCCCTGTAGCAGCGCTTCACCACCGGCTGAACGCAGGATGTGCTGCGTATTGCCGCGCGCCACACAACACACCGCACCCAGCGTGCTCAGCAGCAGCCACTTCTCCCACAGCTCACTGATAATGTTATCGGCGAACACGCTGTCAAACTGCGCGTCACGCAGCGCGGCATCCACGCGCGCCAGACGGGCATCGTTGTTGCCGTCCAGCGCGCCGTAGTAAAGCACGTGCAGCGGCGACAGCTGCATCACTTCGCCGTGCTCGCCCAGCGTGGCGTGAATCTTACACAGCCCGCCAATCACCTTGTCACCGAAACGTGCGCGCAGCGTATCAATGTGACGCATACCATTGAGGATCGGCATGATCAGCGTTTGCGGCCCGACCGCCGGGGCGATGTCTTCAATCGCCTGTTCCAGCGCAAAGCTTTTCACCGTCAGGATAATCAGATCGTAATCACCAGTCAGCGTCGAGGCCAGCGCCAGCTGCGGCTGCAGCACCGTGCTGCCTTCCGGTGTTTGCAGCACCAGTCCGGTCTGTTGCAGCTGCTGCTGGCGGCGCTCGCGCACCAGAAAGGTCACATCACGGCCGGCCTGCGCCAGGCGCGCGCCAAAGTACCCGCCGGTGGCACCGGCTCCCACAATCAGAATACGCATGGACTGTTTTCCCGTTAAGCATGAAAGCCTTACCTTAAAGCGCTGCGCGTCACTGCGCCACACCGCAAATGCGGAAAACCGTGACAATCTCAGCGATGAGCAAAAAAAGCTCAAACTGTTCGTATTCATTCGTACAATGGGTTTATGCTGGGGCACAGCGGCGGGCAATGGTGCCTGCCGGTTTTTTTCGTCAACAGACTAAGGACGCATCATGCCCCGACCCCTCCCCATCGAACGTTATCGCAACATCGGCATCTCCGCGCACATCGATGCCGGTAAAACCACCACCACTGAGCGCATCCTGTTTTACACCGGAATGAGCCACAAGCTGGGTGAAGTGCACGATGGCGCGGCAACCACCGACTGGATGGCGCAGGAGCAGGAGCGCGGCATTACCATCACCTCGGCGGCGGTCAGCTGCTACTGGCCGGGCATGGACGGCAGCTTCACGCCGCACCGTATCAACATCATTGATACGCCCGGACACGTTGACTTCACCATTGAAGTGGAACGCTCAATGCGCGTGCTGGATGGTGCCGTGATGGTGTACGACGCGGTCGGTGGCGTTCAGCCGCAGTCAGAAACCGTGTGGCGGCAGGCGAATAAATACCACGTGCCGCGAATTGCGTTCGTCAACAAGATGGACCGCCAGGGCGCGGACTTTTTCCGCGTGGTGCAGATGATGAAAGATCGCCTGCAGGCGCATCCGGTGCCGATTGTCATTCCCATCGGCGCTGAAGAGCAGTTCAGCGGGGTCATCGATCTCAACAAAATGCGCGCCATCTACTGGGACGACGCCAGCCAGGGCATGAGCTTTAGCTATGCGCCGATTCCGGACGCGCTGCAGGCGCAGGCGGCGGAGTGGCGGGAAAACATGGTGGCAGCAGCGGCAGAAGCCAGCGAAGCGCTGATGGATCGCTATCTGGAGCAGGGCGATCTCAGTGAAGACGAGGTGATTGCCGGGCTGCGGCAGCGCACGCTGGCGGGCGAAATCCAGCCGATGCTGTGCGGCAGCGCGTTTAAAAACAAAGGGGTGCAGCGCATGCTCGATGCGGTCATCGAACTGATGCCTTCACCGCTCGACGTGCCGGCGGTCGCCGGCATCAACGAGCGCGGCGAACACGACGAACGCCATGCTGACGATGAGGAACCTTTCTCGGCGCTGGCGTTCAAGCTGATGAGCGATCCTTATGTCGGTCAGCTGACCTTTGTGCGCGTCTATTCTGGCGTGCTGCGCAAGGGTGACAGCGTGTGGAACGCGGTAAAAGGGCGTAAAGAGCGCATTGGCCGCATCGTGCAGATGCAGGCTAACGATCGCATCGAAATTGATGAGATCCGCGCCGGCGATATTGCCGCCTGCGTCGGGCTGAAAGAGGTCACCACCGGCGAAACGCTGTGCGATCCTAATGCGGTAATCACGCTGGAGCGCATGGAATTTCCCGATCCGGTGATTTCGCTGTCGATTGAGCCAAAGACCAAAGGCGATCAGGAAAAAATGGGGCTGGCGCTGCAGCGGCTGGCGGCAGAGGATCCGTCGTTCCGGCTGCACACCGATGAGGAGTCCGGTCAGACCATCATCTCCGGCATGGGTGAACTGCATCTGGAGATCATCGTCGACCGTCTGAAACGCGAGTTTGGCGTGGAAGCCAATATTGGCCGGCCGCAGGTAACCTACCGCGAAACCATCCGCAAAACGGTGCGCGAGGTGGAAGGGAAATTCGTGCGTCAGTCGGGCGGTAAGGGCCAGTATGGTCACGTGGTGCTGACGCTGGAGCCGCAGGCGGCCGGAAGCGGTTTCGCCTTTGAAGACGCGACCAAAGGCGGCGTGGTGCCGCGCGAATTTATTCCTTCAGTGGAGAAGGGCATTCGCGAAGCGCTCAACAGCGGCGTGCTGGCCGGTTATCCGGTGGTCGACATCAAAGCCACGCTGACGTTTGGCTCTTATCACGACGTTGACTCGTCCGAGATGGCGTTCCGCATGGCGGCGATCTTTGGCTTCAAAGCGGCAGCGAAGCAGGCCGATCCGGTGATACTTGAGCCGGTGATGCAAGTGGAAGTGGAGACGCCGGAAGAGTATGCCGGCGGCGTGATGGGCGATTTGTCATCCCGGCGCGGCACGCTGCAGGGCATGGACGAGCGTTTCGGCGCGCGCATTATCCGTGCTGAAGTGCCGCTGGCCGAGATGTTTGGCTACGCCACCACGCTACGCTCAATGTCGCAGGGCCGCGCCACGTACAGCATGGAGTTTGCCCACTACGCCGAAGCACCGCGTAACGTCGCAGAGGCGATTATCGCTGCTCGCGCTCAGTAAGCCCGCTGGCGGCAGGGATGCCGCCGGTTAGTGCTTTATTTACAGCGCCGTCACGCCCAGCGCGGCGGCGTCATCTTCCCAGCGTTTAACCTCGTCAAACCAGTCGCGCTGCGGCACAGAAAAGCCCGCCAGCAGGTTGGCCTTCATCACA
The DNA here is from genome assembly GCF_016643525.1 of Pantoea sp. Morm. Taxonomy (NCBI): domain Bacteria; kingdom Pseudomonadati; phylum Pseudomonadota; class Gammaproteobacteria; order Enterobacterales; family Erwiniaceae; genus Pantoea; species Pantoea sp. Morm. Next base: position 10,304 of record NZ_VOQX01000039.1, read on the forward strand.
TCCTTGTAGTCCTCCACATTGGCCAGCTCAAACAGCGTGCTGCGCAGCTTTTCCAGCAGCAGACTGTCGGTTTTCGCTGAGGTTATCAGCGGCAGCGCGGCACACAGCGGGGTTTCACCGATGATGGCTAAGCCCTGCAGCTCCTGCGGCCGGTATTTGCGTAGCAGCGCCCAGGTGATGCAATCAATCGCGGCGAGGTCGGCCTGTCCGGCGCGCAGCGCGGCCAGCGACTGGCGGTGGCTGCCGCTGAACCGGGTGGTGGCGAAGAATTTGCCGTCCCGGGCCAGCGGCGCGACCACATAGCGCAGCGAATTGTATCCGGAGTGTGAGTCATTGCTGTTGCACACTGCGCGACGGCCGCGGAAATCAGCGAGGCTCAGGTTCTCATCTTCCTGCCGCGCCACCAGCCAGCTGCGATAGCGCAGATCATGGCAGCCAGGCGCATTGGACTGAAACGTGCCCACCAGTTGCACGTCAGGCAATAGCGCGACCAGCGGATAGCCGCAGGTCTGACTCAGCAGCAGATTGTCATCACGCCAGTGTGGCAGCAGGTCGTCGTGCCACTGCACCTCAGCCTGCACGCCGCGCTTCGCCAGCAGCCGCGTCAGCACTGAGGTCATGGCCAGCGTGCTCGGGTGGTCGATGTCGTACATCGGTAAAGAGATGATGTGCATTCTGTGCGTCCTTGTGGTGTCCCGGGTGGGCGTTAACGTCGATCGGCTGACGCCAGAAGCGCTTCATCCATTCGCCGTAACCGGCAACGCGAAAACCCTGATTACGCTGATAGTAGCCGTCGCGGTAGAGCAAATAGACTTTGCGCAGACCGTACCAGGGTAAACCGGGCAGATCGTGATGTACAGAATGATAGTTGAGATTCAGGAACAGCAGGCGCCACGGCCAGGCCGCTTCGTTATTCACCGAGCGCGCCAGCGGCGCCTCATCGGCACGATGTTCGTAAAATGAGCGCACCTTGGTCAGCATCAGCGCCGGATAGCTCACCGCCAGCACCAGCCACAGCGGGGAAAAGCCGTGCAGGCTGAGCCAGTAAAAAAGTCCGGCCAGCAGTAGCAGGTGCACCAGCCACATCATCATCGCCGGCACGTCGCGCTGCACCACGCTTTGCGTCAGCGCGCGCAGCGTGGCGAGGATATCCAGCAGCGGTCCCAGCAGCAGACGTCCCGGAAAGGTGTTGCGCAGATGGATAACGCGCTGCTGCCAGGGTTTGAGCCGAGCCCAGTGCGCCGGCGACAGATAATAGGTTTCCGGATCATCATGCGGATCGGTCAGGGTGTGGTTGCGGTGATGCGCCAGGTGCGAATTCCGGTACAGACCATACGGATACCACACCGCCAGCGGCAGCGTGCCAAACAGCTGATTAAGGCGCGGCAGGCGCGTCGGATGACCATGAATCAGCTCATGCTGCAGCGACAAATACCAGGTGGTGAACAGGATCAGCAGCAGTGTGGCGAGGGGCAGGCCCAGCGTTTGCCAGTACAGCACGCTGGCGAACCAGCCGCTATAAACGGTAATGATTAACAGCCAGGTCGGCAATTCGCTGCGCCAGAGCCAGCTGCGCGCCAGCTGATGCACCACTTCGCGCTGTTGCGCACTGAGGTAGGCGGAGGTTCCTTTGACCATGTTCATGTATTCAGTCAGCGAGACGGGAAAAGATGCGCTCACGATGCGTGATACGCGTGATAAACACAAAGACGGAAAATTGCTTTGTTATGCAAAAAAGTTGAAGATGCGCACGAAAACTATTGGCTATCAGTCCTCTTCGCACAGGCGTAACCTTACCTCATCGAATTCTGATTGATGACGCCGGCGCCGTTCTGGCCCGCGAGGAGCATTTAGCATGAAAAAAATTGGCTTTTTATCTTTCGGTCACTGGACCCCGTCACCACACTCGGCCACCCGTTCGGCGCAGGATGTGCTGCTGCAATCGATCGACCTGGCTGTCGCCGCCGAAGAACTGGGTGCCGACGGTGCCTATTTCCGCGTACACCACTTTGCCCGCCAGCTGAGTTCACCGTTTCCGCTGCTGGCGGCGGTCGGTGCCAAAACCAGCCGCATCGAGATTGGTACCGGTGTGATCGACATGCGTTACGAAAATCCGCTGTATATGGCGGAAGACGCCGGAGCAGCGGACCTGATCGCCAACGGCCGTTTGCAGCTCGGCCTGAGCCGTGGCTCGCCGGAGCAGGTGATTGAAGGCTACCGCTACTTTGGCTTTAATCCGCGCGAAGGGGAAACCGATGCGGATATGGGACGTCGTCACACCGAAGAGCTGCTGGAAGTGCTGCGTGGCGAAGGGTTTGCCAAACCCAATCCGCAGCCGATGTTCCCGAATCCACCGGGACTGCTGCGCCTCGAGCCCTATTCCGAAGGCCTGCGCGAGCGTATCTGGTGGGGCTCCGGCTCGAACGCCACATCGATCTGGGCAGCCCAGCTGGGGATGAATTTGCAGAGTTCGACGCTGAAGGATGACGAGACCGGCGAACCGTTCCATGTGCAGCAGGCGAAGCAGATCCGCGCCTATAAAGAAGCGTGGCAGGCGGCAGGGCATCAGCGTGCGCCGCGCGTGTCGGTCAGCCGCAGTATTTTTGCCCTGATGAACGACACCGACCGCGCTTACTTCGGTCGCGGCGGACAGGAGCAGGATTCCGTCGGGTTCCTCGATGAGAAAACCCGCGCCATCTTTGGGCGTAGCTATGCTGCAGAGCCGGAGCAGCTGGTCAAACAGCTGGCACAGGATGAAGCGATTGCGGAAGCCGATACCCTGTTACTGACCATCCCTAATCAGCTTGGCGTGGATTATTGTGCGCACGTGATCGACAGCATTCTGACCCACGTCGCGCCAGAGCTCGGCTGGCGTTAAGCCACAGTGCGCAGGGAAGCGCACCATTATTGAAATTTAATAACCCCAATAACTCTGAATATTGCATTTCAGGGTTATTGGGGTTATTTTATTGCTTTGAGGACGTAGCAGGACACGCGCATGGATAGCCGATCGCTAATGGCCGAAATCAGAGCCGACGGCTGGGAACTGATACGAATTAACGGTAGCCACCATCATTTTGTCCATCCGACGAAAAAAGGCCTGGTCACGATATCGCATCCAAAAAAGGATTTGCCGATTAAAACGGTAAAAAGTATCAGAAAACAGGCTGGATTGACCGTCCATTAATTTGCAAGAGGCACACTTATGTTTTACCCCATCGCAATCGAAGCGGGAGATGAAACCACCGCGTACGGCGTTACGGTGCCGGATTTACCCGGCTGTTTTTCCGCGGGAGATACGCTGGAGGAGGCCGTAAAAAACGCCAAAGAGGCGATTACCGGACATCTGGAGTTAATGGTTGAGCTCGGCCAGGATATTCCGGCGGTCTCCGACCTTAAATCGCTGATGAAATCGGCGGAGTTTGCTGGTTATGTGTGGGTGCTGGTGGATGTTGATGTGACCCGGATTCTGGGCGGCTCGGAAAAAATCAATGTCACTCTGCCGAAGTTACTGATTGATCGCATCGACCGTTGCGTGGCGACGCATCCGGAATTTAAAACCCGTTCAGGATTTCTGGCGCAGGTTGCGCTGGAGCGCATTGCAAAAACGCGCTAAATCAGGAAGGGCGAAACGATGACAGTTCTGCGGCGGACAACCATTGCCCAATAAATCGCGCCGCTACCAGGTGCGCATAAATGCGCACCCTGGGAAATTCAGCAAAGGCTTTGACCCGTTTTAGATTCTGTAGGGTCGCCATTTATGGCGACCAACCATTGCGCGATAAATCGCGCCGCGACCAGGTGCGCATAAATGCGCACCCTGGGAAATTCAGCAAAGGCTTTGACCCGTTTTAGATTCTGTAGGGTCGCCATTTATGGCGACCAACCATTGCGCGATAAATCGCGCCGTTACCAGCCATTAACCCGCACCCAGCTCCCACCACAGCTTATCCAGCGCGTAATAACGGTCGCGCTGCGCCTCTGGCTGGTTCAGATCGCGCTTCCACGGTTTGGCGAGAATGTAGTGCAGATTCTTCACCTCATCGTCATGCCATAAGCCTGCATGCTGGAACGGCAGGGTTTTCAGGGCGTTGTAGATGTACGGCAGCGGCAGCCAGCGTCCGGCAAACACTTCATTGAGCAAATCCTGTTCGGAGAACGGATAGCGGCGCAGGTCGTCAATCTCAGCCACTTTCTGCTGCAGCCAGTCGAATACCGCCTGATCCGGCTGCAGCACCAGAAAACCGCCGTTAAGATAGTTATCAAGATCGGCGGGAGGCGTCTCACCGCGCGCCTGCCACGTGTAGTGACAATGCTCCGGCTGCCAGCTGTCAGGATAGCTGGCGATTTGATTCGGGTTGCAGCGGCAGGCGTGACAGGCCGCCAGCGCATGCTTGCCGAGGTCGAGGGTAAACAGCTCATCCATGTTGCGCAGCACCAGCATATCGGCATCAAGAAACACCACGCGCTCGCAGCCGGTCAGCTCCCAGGCGCGCAGCTTGCTCCATACTTCACCAAACTGTGCCGAGGCATAATGCTGCTCCAGCGCGGTGTCCGGCATCAGCGGCTGGACCGGATGGATCACACAGCCCAGCGCCTGTAATGCTTCGCGCATGCTCAGGTCGATGGCATCGGTGACCATCACAATTAGCGGCCAGCGCGTTTCGCTGCGTTTGAGTGAGCGATGCAGCGCTTTCACCCCGACATAATATTCCGGCTGCGTTAACAGCGTTACCCAGGCGTACATAGATTCTCCCCATCAAACTCAATCAAACAAAGCCGTGACATAGTCATTGCTAAAGCGGTGCGTCGGATCCAGCTGTTCACGCACTGCACGAAACGCATCCCACTGCGGATAGATGGCGCGCCACTGATAGCGCTGCGGATCGTAATATTTACCCCAGTGCGGACGTCCGCCTTCCGCCGCCAGCAGTTTTTCCACTTCGGTGAGGAAATGCAGTCCGTCCTGCGACAGCGAGCCGTCATCCGCGTAATACACCACGAAACCAAAAAAGCAGGTTGGTTGCTGATGCGCCGGGCTCATCCACGCCTGTGAAGCGCCGGTGCAGCGCAGGATGATGGGATAGTGCATGTGCGGACGATTCTGCGCGTACCAGGCTTTAATCTTGCTGATAATTTCCGGCGTTTTGGCCAGCGGCACGCCAATCTCAACGTTGATCTGCGGTACGGCAATGCCACGACAAAACAGCTGGTAGATATCGCCGCTGATGTCGGTGAAATCACGGAATCGGGTGACGGTACGGAACTGTTTGCCGCCTTTGCCGTGAATCTGCGTGTCGCGATGCATGTGTTCCAGCGTCTGATCGATGGTGTCGTTCAGGCTGCTGTCGGCCTGATCGCCGTGCTCAATCACTTCGCGCTGATGGTCGTACCAGGCCTGGCTGTCCTCGGCACTGGCGACATCGGCGTTCCAGACATGCATCAGGTTGTCATCGACAAACCACCAGGCTTTGCTGAATTCGTGCTGCTCATTCCACGTCAGCAAATCCTGCTCCAGTGAATCGGCAGACGCCGCGAATTTATGGCAGGTAAACAGGCGAAATGGCTGAGTGCGCAACGTAATGGCGGTGACGATGCCGAGCGCGCCAAGTGACACCATCGCCGCCGGGAAATCGGCGTCACCGCGCTGAAACTCGCGCACGCTGCCATCGGCCAGCACCATGCGGATATGCAGCGCTTCGTCCGCCAGCGAACTCTGTGCCAGGCCCTGACCGTGGGTGCCGGTTGCCAGCGCGCCGGCCAGCGTCTGCACCGCAATCACGCCGGGCGAAGAGGCGAGCATGCGATCCATCTTTGTCAGGCTGTCATACACCTGCTGCAGCGGCGTGCCCGCGGCAAACGTTACGCTCTCTTCATCCTGAGCGAGGATGCCGCGCAGCGCACTGAGATCCAGCAGCACGTCCTGCGGCTGTACGCACAGCATGCGACCGGGCGACAAACGGCTGCCGAGCACGCGCACTTTGCCGTGCGAGTCGCGCAACAGCTGTTGCAGCTCGGCTTCACTACGCGGCTGATGCAATTGCTGGCGCTGGCCAACTACCGAATTCTGCGCCCAGTTCCAGAGCGCAGGCGTGTCATCGGTATGTTGCGTGTTGCGTAACGGATAGAGGAGAGCATCTTTCTTCACTACAGCGTTCCTTAATCTGAGGTCTGTCACGGTCCCGTTTATTTGATCAAGCGTAGACCATCACAGCGAACCCGCAGATTACGGGGCTTTGCGGATATAACGCAGCGTGGCCGTCACCGCCAGCTGACGGTTGCGGCGAATACTGTCCTCTTCACTGTCGTGGGGGGTAAACAGCGTGTGGAAGGTGTAGCGGTTGGAGACGTGATGCACACAAATACTGCTGAGCAGGCGGTGTACGTCCACGGTATCCAGGCCGTCGATAAAGATGCCCTGACGCTGGCCGCGGGACAGGATGTCATCCAGCAAATCGAGGGTACTTTTGTTCATCGCTTTGATGCGCTCAGACTGCATGATGTAACGCCCGCGCAGCAGGTTTTCTGTACACACCAGGCGCATAAAATCGGGATGCGTGACGTGATAGTCAAAACTGGCTTCCACCAGTTTGATCATCGCCTCTTCCGGCTCCAGCGTAGTAAGATTCAGGCCGGTTTCATGCTGGCGGATCGCCTGATACACCTGCTCCAGCACCTCAATATACAGCTTCTCTTTGTTGATGAAGTGATACACCACCATGCGCTTGGTGGTCTGTGCCAGTTCAGCAATCTGCTCCATTCGCGCGCCCTGCATACCGTATTCGGCGAAGGTTTGCAGCGCACCCGCGAGGATGCGTTTTTTCAACCCTTCCGGGTCATTTTTACGTTTGGGTGTGGTATCCGACATAGCGCTCAATAACGGTCAATCAAACAGGCATGGTAGCACAGCCGCCCGGGGCCTTTTGGCGCGATGAGCGGCGGCATGGCTTTATTCATTTCAGGAATAGCATTCCCGGATAAATCATAATGCTGGAATAAGCAACTGCGTATACTGCGCGTATCTGTCGATCACGGCAGCTTATTTTGACTCGCGTAATAATAACACTCAGGAAATAATTTATGCACACACGCTTTGTATCAGCCAAAAATAAATTGTTGTTAACCGTCGGCGCGTTACTGGTTGCCGGCAGCGTGGTCGCGCCGTTTTCAGTGGCGCAGGCGGCGGATAAAACCGCGGTGAAGGTCGGTATCATGAGCGGCGAGGACGAAGACGTCTGGCGTGAAGTAATAAAGCAGGCCGCCGCGAAAGGGCTGACGGTGAAAACCGTGATTTTCAATGATTATAATCAGCCCAACGAAGCGTTACAGAATGGTGAAGTGGATGCCAATGCCTTCCAGCATCAGCCGTTCCTGAATAATCAAATCAAGGTCAATCATTACGATATCGTGCGCGTCGGCGATACCGCCGTCTGGCCGATCGGTCTCTATTCGAAGAAAGTGAAAAGCGCCGCCGCTCTGAAAGACGGAGCGGTAATCGGCGTGCCTAACGATCCGTCGAACGAGGCGCGCGGTCTGGTGCTGCTGCAGCAACAGGGGCTGATCAAACTCAAACCGGGCGTCGGCATTGCCGCCACCACGGCCGACATCACTGACAATCCCCATCACCTGAAAATCAAAGAGCTGGATTCCGGCATCATTGGTCGCTCGGTGCCGGATCTCGATGCGGCAGTGGTCAATACCGACTGGGCGCTGAAAAGCGGTCTGACCGCGGCGGATCGTATCGCGCAGGAGCCGGTGAAAGACAACCCGTACAACAACTTTATCGCGGTGAAAAAAGAGAACGCCAGCGCCCCGTGGGTGAAAACCCTGGTGGCATCGTACCAGAACGATGCCGTCAAAACGGTGTTTGACAAGGTCTATAAAGGCACGGGCGAAACCGCCTGGTAAGGAACCCATCCATGACGCTATTTTCCGAGGCCACTGTGCCCCTGACCGCCGTGGCGCGCGGCGTGATCGAAGAGGCAACAGTACGCGATCGCGTGGCGCAGCACAGCAACGTGGTGCGTTTGCAGGGCGTGTCGCGCCGTTTCGGCCAGACACAGGCGCTGCGCAATGTCTCACTGACGGTGCAAAAAGGCGAAATCCTTGGCCTGATTGGGCGCAGCGGCGCCGGAAAATCGACGCTGATTCGCTGTCTCAACGGGCTGGAGCAGCCCGACGAAGGCGTAATCGAGATTGAAGGGCGGCGTATTACCGGTCTGTCGGAACAGCAGCTGCAGGCGGTGCGCAGTCGCGTCGGCATGGTGTTTCAGCACTTCAATCTGCTGTCGGCAAAAACCGTGGCACAGAATGTGGCGCTGCCGCTGAAAATAGCCGGCATGGAAAAGGCGCAGCGCAACCAGCGCGTAGCGGAACTGCTGGCGCTGGTGGGGTTGAGCGACAAGGCCGGACACTATCCGGCGGCGCTCTCCGGTGGACAAAAACAGCGCGTCGGCATTGCCCGTGCGCTGGCCGCCAGCCCGGCGCTGCTGCTGTGTGACGAAGCCACGTCGGCGCTCGATCCGGAAACCACCCGCTCGATTCTCGCGCTGCTGAAATCGCTCAATCAGCAGCTTGGTATCACCATTCTGCTGATCACGCATGAGATGGAGGTGATCAAATCCGTGGCGCATCGCGTGGCCGTCATCGACGCCGGGGAGATTGTCGAGCAGGGCCCGGTGTGGCAGGTGTTCGCCCATCCGCAATCCGCGCTGACGCGCACGCTGCTGCGCGGGCTGCTGCCGCAGCTGCCGGAGAATCTCGCAGCGCGGCTCAGCGAACAGCGTGAAGGTGAGGCGATCTATAGCGTTCACTTTGCTGGTGTGGCGGCGCAGGGGGATTTGCTGACGCAGTTTGCCAGCGCTCTGCCCGGTAAATTTCGCCTGCTGCAGGGGGGCATCGACCACATTCAGCACTACGCGGTAGTGCGTTTCTTTATTGCGCTCCCGGCCGCCAACGCTGCCGATGAGTATCAGGTTCTCAGCTGGCTGCGTGCGCAGCAGGCACAGGTGGAGTTGGTCGGTTATGTCGCCAGTGATGATTGATTTACTGCTCAACGCGTTGGGTGAAACGCTGCTGATGACGACGGTGGCCGGCCTGTTTTCGCTGCTGGCCGGATTACCGCTGGGACTGATTCTGGTGACCACCAGCCCCGGCGGCATTGCTGAAAACCGGAGCATCAATCGTCTGCTGGGCGTAGTGATCAACGGCTTTCGCTCGCTGCCGTTCATTATTCTGCTGGTGGCGCTGATTCCCTTTACCCGTCTGCTGGTCGGCACCTCTCTGGGCACCTGGGCCGCAATTGTACCGTTATCGATCACCGCCACGCCGTATTTTGCCCGGGTAGCGGAAGTTTCACTGCGCGATGTCGATCGCGGGCTGATTGATGCGGTGCGTGCCATGGGTGCCAGCAAATTACGTATTGTCTGGGAGGTGCTGATTCCTGAAGCGCTGCCGGGCATTCTTTCCGGTTTTGTCGTCACGCTGGTGGCGCTGATCGGCGCCTCGGCAATGGCGGGTGCCATCGGGGCGGGCGGCCTGGGCGATCTGGCGATTCGCTACGGTTATCAGCGTTTTGACACTGCGGTGATGGTGGCGGTGATCGCCGTACTGATCGTGCTGGTGTGCGGTATCCAGTGGCTCGGCGATCGGCTGGTGCAGCGCATTGACAGGCGGCACTGAGAAAAACGTCTGCGCCAGTACGCTCTCCTGCAGACAAATGCTTCGCATCAGGCGCTGGCGGTGAATATTGTACAAAAACTCAACAGGCCCCTGTTAAAGGGGCCTATGGGTTAATCAGCAATTCATCCATCCTGGGCAGCAGGTAAAGACAGTTAATTCTGATGGAATGAATGATTAAAAGTCGTATTGCAAACTCAAACGATTCTGCCAGAAATGTGAATCGTACAGAGGCGATGTCTGCACGCCGGCAAAATCGGTCACGCTTAATCCTTTTAATACACCGCTAAACGCCCAGGTGAAATACACCAGATATTCCGACTGATTAATGCTGGCAGACTGTGCCGAGGGTTTTAAATCCATAAACGAATATTGTGTACCCAGAGAAAGATGCTCATTAAGCACGTAGTTCAGGTTGGTCATATATGCATTGCCACTGCCAAGATCCTGGGTACTGGTGAAAAACGGCTGGGCGAAATAGGGACCCGATGAACTGTTGTGGGCATAAGGCACCACCAGTGAACCGTTACCCCAGCTATTGGGGCTGGCAGCAATATGGTCGTAGCCCAATTTCCAGTTCAATGCAGGGGTGAAACTCAGCGCGAGCTGAGCACCGTAAGAGGTGCTATTGACCTCTCCGGCCAGCGCTTTCCCTAAGCTGGTACCGCGAATAAACTGCAGAGCCACATCCGGCTGCAACAATGTATCCTGCCACTGCATATGACTTTCGCCATAGACAACGCGGGAATAATCAGCATATTCCTGATACCACACTTGTCCGGTAAGTTTTTTGTTATCCCACTGGGTGCCCTGTCCGCCACCAATCGCCCACATGCCGTTAGTGCGCTCATCGATATCCGAATAGGCCGTGGTATCCAGGAACTGATCGTCGCCCCAGGGCTTGTAGCGCCAGACTTTGGTAGCATGCAAATACTGGGTGCTGTCGCCATAATTGGCATCAACGCCCCTGAAGAGTATCGGTGTAATACGCCAGTCATAGTCACCGACGAAGGGAATGTTAATGCGTTGATCGCCGGCAGTAATTTTAAAATCATCCTGTTGCCAGCTTAAATAAGCTTCCCCGATATTGGTCTGATTATCACCAATGTCGCTGATGGTATGCGCTTCATCCGGGTGATCAATCCCCCGCAAAAAGATGGCGCTCACGCCAGCGCGAAAACCATACGCGGGAGCCGTTTCATATTTCACACTGCCGCCGTAACTGGTGGTGTCCTGATTAAAGCCTTTGGAAAAATAGGCATTGTGTGTGGAGTAGTAGAGCGTACGTAAACTGCCGCTAACGGTACCGCAGGTGAATATATCGCTGAAGCTGTCTACACCGCTGGCATCGTAATGACAGTCGCTGATATTACTTTGTGTCGCAGCCAGTGTTGCTGGCGCGAAGGGGAAAAACAGCGCAAGTAAACCGACACGTTTTAGTGCTCTCATTGCATGATCCCTGAATAAACACACCCGTTGAGGAAAGCGTAACTATGCCAGCCGGGTGAGAGGATCACCCGGCGGTGAGTTATGCCGTAAATAAAAAGTGATGATCAATTAACGCCGGGAATATGTACCGCCGGCAAGGTTTCACGTACTTCCCAGCCACGTAGCTTGCCGGGGTTTAATAAGTTGTAAGGATCGCAGGCGGATTTTAGGGCAACCACATCAGGCCGCACCATACCTTGTTTGCCATCCTCAATATGAATGACATGCGGATTATTTATTTTCACATTATGGCTACGATAAATATCCATAATGGCGTTGAGCCGTTCCGGGCTGCTGTAACGGATTAATGGCAGGCCGCTACAGGTGAGCGCACCGTTCATGTCGCGCAGAAATTCAATATGTGACATCACCTCATCCGATAATTCAGCTTCCATTGCCAGCACCTGTTGATGGTAATTATCCACGGCATAAGCGGTTTGCAGGTAAGTCAGGGTTTTATCAACCTTCAATGCCTGCAGGGTGGTGTGGTTCCAGCAATATTCAATCAGGGAATGGCCGCTATTTTCCCCTTCGGCAAAGTGCAATGCATTACGGCCGTTGTGTTGTGCGAGGATGGCGGGCAGCAGGCCATCACTCTCGCTTCCCGTCACTGAAATGACACCGTGTTGAGCCCGAATCTGCGCCTCCGCTAAATCGCTGAAATAATCCAGCACCGGTGCGGCAAATACCGCGATTTGACGTTTAACAATGCCAGGTGAACGCGCCAGCGCATCGGCATAAGCCATCGCGGAGGGGAAATCGGCGAAGGTATCCAGGCGCTCTATCCAGTCGTGGCAGGGTGCCAGTGCCAACTCGATCTCCAGCACGATGCCATTGCTGCCGTAAGCATGATGCAACAGCAGGGCATCCGGTGCCTGCAACGTAATGATGCGCGGTGTCTCTTCCATCGTCATCATACGAATTGACAGCACGTTGCCTGGCGCGGCCAGCGGACCGTAGTTAATCGATCCTACTCCGCCAAAACCGCCGCCAAACAAACCACCCAGCGTGGCAAGTTTCCAGGTTGAGGGCATGCAACGCAGCTCCCAGCCATGCGGGCGGGTATGTGCTTCGAGATCGCCCAGACGAATGCCAGCCTGCGCGCGCACCGTACCGGTACCCATGGCGGTGACGCTGTTCAGGCGTGTCATGTCGACCATGACACCGCCCTCCAGCGGAATCAGCTGGCCGTAGTTGCCGGTGCCGCCCCCCCGGAGATTCAGTGGGATACGCGCTTTGGCACAGGCTGCCACAACGGCAAGCAGTTCGTTCTCATCGCGTGGACGAACAGCCAGCTCGGCGAACTTCTCTTCCAGCTGGTGTTTAAGCACCGGGCTAAACCAGTGAAAGTCACGTGACAGACGTTTTACTTTCGGCGCTTCTTTAATCCAGTCAAATTCCGGCAACGCCGCGACCAGCGCCGCCAGTGCAAACTGGCGATCGGGTTCAGACATGTATAGCTCCTGTCAGTCGAAGAGGTGATGGGCGGTTGATGATCCGCCCGTGTTGCATTAACTCGGGCTCAATTCGCTCTCATGCCATGCTGCCAGTACGCGGCGCGTGAGCCATGACATCAGTGCAAAGAGCAGGAAGCCGGCCAGGGAAATCAGTAACAATGCGGCAAACATCAACGGAATATTGAGTTGATAGCCAGCCTGCAGGATCTGATAGGCCAGCCCGGTATCCGTGCCGCCGGTGCCTGCAACAAATTCCGCGACCACTGCGCCAATCAGCGACAAGCCACTGGAGATGCGCAACGCACCAAAGAAATAGGGCAACGCCGATGGAATGCGCAGGCGTATTAAAATTTGCAGGCGCGATGCATGGTTGAGCCTGAAATAGCTCAGTAGCCCCGGAGACACGCTACGTAAACCTTGTGTGGTGTTTGAAATGATCGGGAACACTGCCATCAGAGTGGCGCACACCACCAGGGACAACGTGGTGTCTTTCACCCAAATAATGATCAGCGGCGCAATGGCGACAATCGGCGTTACCTGCAGAAAGACAATATAAGGAAATAACGCCGTCTCGATAAACCGATTCTGCACCAGTAAAAACGCAATGATGGAGCCAATAACCGTCGCCAGCACAAACGAGATCACCGTGATTTTCAGCGTGTAAAGTAAGGACATAAACAACGCCGGAAAGTTTTGCGCCAGGCTTTGCGCCACGACGAGTGGAGAAGGGACCAGAAAGGCGGGCACCTTAAACGCGGTGACCAGAAACTGCCACAGTAACAGCATGGCAATGGCGACCACCGCCGGAAACAGCCATTGTTGAAATTTACGGTTTGCTGCAAGCGGTTTCATGCTTTGCTCTCCTGACTGGCTGCGAGCAGGCCGCGCTGCAACAGCTGCGCATAATGGGTAAACGGCTGACTGACACGAAACGCATCATCACGCGGCAGGCTGGTTTCAATGCGAATATCATCAACAACGCGACCCGGTCGCGCGGCCATCATAATCACACGCTGCGACAGGAATACGGCTTCCTGAATCGAGTGGGTCACAAAAACTACTGTAAGCTTTTGCTCCTGCCACAAATCGAGCAGGTCGCTGTCCAGTTTGTTGCGGGTGATTTCGTCCAGCGCGCCAAAGGGCTCATCCATTAACAGCACCCGGGGACGCGTCACTAAACCACGGGCAATTGACACCCGCATCTGCATGCCACCGGAAAGCTCGCGTGGCAGTACATGACCAAACTGACCCAGGCCAACCAGTGCCAGAATCTCCCGCACCCGGGTGTCGGCTTCACCGCGTGGTACCCCCGCCAGATCCAACGGCAGGCGTACATTATTATGCACGCTGCTCCACGGCATCAGGGTGGCTTCCTGAAACACAAAGGAAAGCGGCAGATCGCGTTGATTCTCCCGACGATCGCGACGAAATAGCATCAGTTTGCCATCACTGGGTTCAATTAAGCCGGCAATCATTTTCAGTAAGGTACTTTTGCCACAGCCGGAAGGGCCGAGCAGTGAAACAAACTCGCCCTGGCGCACGGTCAGTTCCACCGGCAGCAGTGCCCGCGTCCCGTTGGGATAGATTTTCTCCGCGGAGAGCACCTCAATCGCCGGCGGCGCTGCAGGCCGTGGCTGGCTGTCCGGATTGATCGGCGTTATGTTGCTGGCGGTGTTCATGGCATGACCTTAACGTCTTTGATGAACTGCAGCGTGTAGCTACCCGCAAACGGCACTTTGGCCGGATCGATTAGCTTGTTATCCACCAGCAGCTGCCATGTCTGTTTTAGCCGTGGCTCGGTAATAATACCGATACCCGCCGTTTGCGCGTCGCCGCCCGTCACCATCTGGTATTTCTTCATCTGGGCAATACCGAAGGCGATCTGCTCCTCGCTCATCTGTGGATTCTCTTTCCTGATGAGGACGTTGCCAGCGCTCGGATCCTGCAGATAGTTTTTCCAGCCCTGCATTGAGGCTTTAACGAATGCGGCTACCGCCTGCGGACGTTTTTCAATGGTTGATTTCATGCACACAATGCTGTTGCCGTAGGGCGGGTAACCCCATTCGCTGATCGGGTAGACATTGGCTTGCGCATGGGCTTTCTGCACAGCAAAAGGTTCCGAGGTGATATAACCCTGCTGCACCAGCGTTTTGTCTGCTAGGAATGGCTGGATGCTGAACGTGTACGGGCGCACGCGCGCATTCTTCAGGCTGAGCGCACTCTGCGCCCACGGCCAGTAGGAGGTATAAGCTTCCGCCGCCAGCAGGAAGGTTTTACCCTGCAGATCCGCTTTATCTTTCACATCAGGATGGGTAAGAAAAGCAATTGCCGAGTGCTGGAACGTAGTGGCAACGGGCACGGCTTCAACACCCTGCTGCCAGGATTCAAGCGCCTGCATGTTATCGCTGATGATGCAGTCTGCCTGACCCGCCGCCATCAGCTGCATGGTGTGAACCTGGGGACCACCCATTTTAATGGTGACGTCCAGCCCGGCATCTTTATACAGGTTCTGCGCCAGTGCCTGATAAAAACCGCCATGCTCTGCTTGCGCATACCAGTTGGTCATAAAGGTGAATTTCTCCGCCGCCATGCTCTGGGCCGACAGCGCCAGCGACAGTGCGGCAATCATGCTTAATTTTTTATTCATCGTGATCCCCCGGTTAGCGCGATGTTAAGAGTGATGCAGCGTCGTTGTGGTCTAATACTTTGCCCTGCCAGTGGCCTGTGCCCCATGCCGGTTCAGCGCGGGTTACCCAGCTCATTTGATGCATTTCGGTGATCACCTGTGCCCAACTTTCCGCCAGCGAATCCAGAATCGCCGCGCCTTGTTCGGGCGTCGACGGCAGTGGATCGCCAATCACGCCGCTGGGGCCGAAATCATAAGAAGCCCATGCCGCCATGGGTTTACTGGTCGAGAGTGTCGGGCAGGGGAAGGCAGGCGGATAATTCGCCACGGCTTTGCTCATCTGCACGGTGTCGGGGGCGAGTGCCAGCATCAGTGCGGTTTCCGCATGACCGGCATGCATCGCCATTTGGCGCTCTTTATCGTCCATAAAGCTTTCGGCGCAGTTAGGCACTTTGAAGGTGTCCTGCATAATGATGATCATGTCACCGTGGCGCAGACGCAGTTCGCGTGCGGCCATTTGCAGCGGCTGCGGCTGGCCGCCATGGCCATTCACCATGAGAAACTTGCGAAAACCGGCGCGATACAGCGATTCACCAATCTCCAGAATGGTATGTAATAAGGTTTCGCCGGTCAGCGTTAACGTGCCGGGAAAATGCAGGTGCTCATCGGATTTACCGTAGGTGATCGGCGGAATGGCGTACGCGGGGATGTCAGCGGGCAAACGTGCCAGCGCATGCCCGACCACGCCCGATGAAATCACGCTGTCCACGGCGCACGGCAGATGAGGGCCGTGCTGTTCAATCGCCCCGGTCGGCAAAACGATTACCGTGTTGGCTTTATTATCCAGCGTGGCAATGTCGGTCCAGCTCAGATACGGCAAAAAGCGGTTTGCCGGGATATAACCATGCAACATACTGTTTCCTCGCGTTATTGTGGCAACCACGCCGTGGCTTCAACTTCGATTAATACGTCCGGGCTGGGCAACATTTCACTGACCTGCACCACCGTTGACACCGGCGGTTCATCCGGGAAGAACTGCCTGCGCACCCGGCTGTAGTGCGGGAAATGGTCCAGATTGCGGAAATACTGCACCAGTTTGAACACATCGCTCATCTGCCCACCGGCGCGTTCAACGGTGGTGCGGATGCTCTCCAGCACATACCAGCTCTGTGCCAGAATCGGGCCCTCTTTGAAATCGGTAGAGAATTCACCGCTGCGTCCCAGCAGCCGTTGCGCCGCGTCAGGGATATCGCTGTAACCGCGCACGATGGTGGCGGTTTGCGGGTTCACCGGAATAATGCCGGAGAGAAAAATAAAGTCGCCGACGCGTCGCCACGCCGCATATTTGGCCAGCGGTTTACCCGCGCCATCATCAAGCGTCATCTGTTTCGTCTCCATAACGCACACCCTGTTTGAGCCGATAGCGCTGGCGCTGGCGCAGCGGCCAGCTTGCCGCATCGGCAGACGGAAAAATCACCACATCGTTGTGATAAAGCGCATCGGGCTGGCAGATGAGCTGAGAGGCTTCATCAAAGGCAGAACCCAGCTGCAGGCTCAATACGCCGCTGAACAGGGTATCGAGCGGGTCATAACTGCCGAGGGGGCAGAAAGCGTCCTGCACGTTATCAGCGCCCAGCAGCAGTGAAAGCCCCCGCGCCTGCGCTTCTTTCACCAGCGTCAATCCGCGCTGACGCGGTGTGCGATCAGGCACCGCGTCCTGCAGCAGCAGGTTGGTCAGGGGCAGGGCGATCAGCGTCACGCGGTGCAGGGCCAGCCGGTCAAGAATTTGCAGGGCATCTTCCTGTTGAGACAGCGCACAGCTGTGGCTGCAGGTAATCTGGCCACTGAACGGATGTTGTTGCAGGTAGTTCGCCAGCCAGCGCATGCCCTGCGCATCGGCATTCAACTCTTCATCTATGTGCAGGTCGATATCGAGCTGCCACTGTTCGGCCGCGTGCAGCAGATTGGCGAAGGCGACTGCATCCCAGTTGCTGCTGTGGATGAAACCGCCGAGAAGCGCGCCCGGACCGCTGACGGCCACCTGGGCGGCAATATGCTGCGCATCATCCTGGCGGGCAAAAAAGCTCAGCGGGGCGAGCGCCACGCGTTCAATACGGCACAGCGGATGCTGTAACTCACCGATCACCTGCCACGCCAGCGGCGCTTCAGGGCTGAACCAGTCGACGTGGGTGCGCAATACACCTACGCCACTCCCCACCGCCCAGCGCAACGCCTGCTCAGCGCGCTGCTGCAAATCCTCACGGCTCCAGTGCACGCGATCCTGATGCATCGCGGAAATCGCAGCCAGTAAACCGGGCTGGCGTGCCGGGCTACGCTCAAAGGTGAACGTTTTATCCAGATGCGCATGCGGTTCGATCAGGGCTGGAAGCACCAGAGCGCCATTGAGGGGCAAATAATCGGCATACGCTCCTTCAGAGGGGGCGAACTGCAGCCCGTCAGCGTGAAAATGTAACGTCGCCAGCTGCGGCTGGTTGTCCTGCTGTGGCCAGCTGTCTGGCAGGAGCCAGCGGGGTAAACGTGCGCCGGTTGCGCCTGGATAGATGTTCATAAGTCCAGTACCAGAAGCGGAGAACGTGCGCGTGAGCAGCACAGGACGATGCAGTCATTCGCGGCACGCTCTTTTGGGCTTAACACCTCGTCACGGTGATCGGGTTCACCCGACAAAACACCCGTAATGCAGGCACCACACATGCCTTGCTCACAGTAGAGTTCGATGTCGATACCCGCCGCTTCCAGCACCCCGGCAATGCTTTGTGCCTGTCCAATGGTATAACGCGCGCCGGAGGAGGCAATCTCCACGTCGAAGCTGTCGCCTCCGGTAATCAGGGAGGCTGCAGGATTGAAACGTTCGCTGTGCCATTGATCTGGCTGCCAGCCGCGTTCCAGCGCTTGCTGCTGCAGGTGGTGCATGAAGCCAGCTGGTCCGCAGGCAACCAGCGCGCTGTTGGCCGATGTTTCCAGATCGTCAGGTATCCGGGTGCGCAGGCTGTCGCCTTCGCTACTGTAGTGAATGACGACACGCTCACCGAGCTGCGCCAGACGTGTCGCAAACGCCAGTTCATCATGATGTTTGAGGTAGATATGCAGCATGAATTCAGCCTGCCGCCTGGCCAGCGCTTCTGCCATGACCAGCAGTGGCGTCAGGCCAATACCGGCAGCAAATAATAAGGTGCGCGGTGCATCCGGTAGCGGAAAGTGGTTACGCGGTGCCGACAGGGTTAACGCATCGCCGACATTCAGCTGTTGATGCAGCCAGCGGGAACCGCCTGTCGAGGCGGGATCAAGACGCACGCAGATTTCATAGCCAGCGGCACTGGCTGGCGAACACAGTGAGTATTGACGCACCCCTCCCGCCGGCAGGTGGACATCAATGTGCGCGCCCGGTGTAAAAGGCGGCAGCGGTTGGTCGCTGGCACTCTCCAGCGTCAGTAACAGATTGCCAGCACCGTTGGACTGCTTTGCGATGACGGTGACAGCCAGGTGTGTTGATTTCATAATCAGCCTGTCTTTGCAGGGCTGTCATCAGCGTTAGCGCCGCGCATACCCTTGTCTTTATCATGGATGCGATTATTATTTTGCCGTTGTGTAAGCGTCCATCTGTTTAATTCGCATGATGCGTTGCAAAAAAGAGAGCACCCACTATGTTTGCCTTCTCACGTTTTCTGATTTATTTCACCGAAGTGGCACGCCAGGGTTCGCTACGTAAGGCTTCCGAGGTGTTGCACGTCTCTGCCTCCTCTATCGATCGGCAGATTTTGCGCGTGGAGGAACAGCTGGATATGCCGTTGTTTGAACGCCATCCATCAGGTTTATGTATGACTGCCGCTGGCGAAATCCTGTTTAATGCGGCCAAAAACTGGCAACGTGATTTTGGTCGTGTTTGTACCCAATTAGAGGATCTGCGTGGCTTGCGACATGGCCATGTGCATATCGCCACCATTGATGCCATTAACCGCGGTTTTTTCTCCTCAATCCTGCAGCGTATCCGTGAAGACTATCCGGGCATTTCGTTTACCCTCACCACCATGAGCAATATCCATATCGCGAATGCGCTGACCGCCGGTGATGCGGATTTTGGCATCATGCTCAACCCACAAAGCTCGCGTGAACTGCTGGTGAAATCCTTTGCCGATCTGCGTCTGGGGATTGTGGTTAGCCGACATCATCCCCTGGCAACGCTGGAATCTATTCGCTTCAGCCATTGCGAACCCTGGCCGTTTATTGTGCCCGCCGCGCCATTAATGCTGGCCGATCCGCTGGAAGCGCTCATTAACAGTTCTGGCATTCGCCTGAAGGAAGTGGGGCGCACCAATAACATTCATATGCTGCGATCGTTAGTGCGTGATGATGTTGGCATCAGCCTGATGTGCTGGCTGGATATTGTTGATGAATATCGCCGGGGAGAACTGAAATTCATTCCGCTGATCGACACGGTATTAAAACCCTTTACTCTGTCACTGTGCGTGGCACCACAACGCCAGTTATCGGTGGCCGCGTCGATGATGCTCGGGCAGCTCGAGTTATTCTTTGCAATGATAGAGAGTGAAGAAGCGCTGGCAGGCAAGGAAGAGAAGCATATCGGGTAAACGCCGGACTTGCCCGCCAGATGTTGCAGCGGGTGGTGATGAACAACACCTATTGTAGATGTAAGGTCAGTCTGGTAGCGGCACAGCAGCCTCCTTTAATACAGGTATCACGATGGTGAAGATTGAACACGCAGACCCGCGCTCGGCGGAATCACAGTGGCTGATTGAAAAACTCTCCGCAGAGCTTGCGGCTATCACTGGCGATGGCGGAAACAGCCGCGCCAGCGTTGACACCTTTCAGGGTGAAGGCGCGTTGTGGGTGATCGCGAGGGATGCGCAGGGCACGGCCGTCGGCTGCGGCGCGTTACGGCCGGTGGCTGCCGGGATCGCTGAACTGAAAAGGATGTTCTCCGACCGCAGTTTGCCGGGCATCGGCTGCGCCTTGCTCTGCGCTCTGGAAGCCGCGGCAAAAAACCTGGGATATCGTGAACTGTGGCTGGAAACCCGGCATGTTAATCAGCGCGCCGTGGATTTTTATATCAGGCAGGGTTACCGGCAGAGAGAAAATTACGGACCCTACCGCGGCCGGGAAGAGGCCATTTGCCTGGGCAAAACGTTATAAAATAAAAGGGTGGCTGACATCAGTCCGGCGGGTTTGATTTAGCGGCCCGTATCATCTTCCATCGCCCAGCAAACTCACCACAACAAAAAGCCCGCTCAGCTTTCCCTGAGCGGGCTTCTTTCAATCTGGCCGGATATTAAAATTGATATTTAACGCCGCCCTCGCGGGTACGCCAAATCATCATAAGAATATTTTTGTCGATACAATTTTTGGGCGGTTTCATATCAGAGAAGCAAAGCCTGTCTTCGTTACCTTGCGCTTGATAGCCTGTTCCCAATGCATAGATAGCAATCAGGAACGGCGTGTTCTTTCCAGATGGAATATTATATTTATCCAGTATTTTTTCACGATTATTTGTCCACCACTCAATTTTTCTGGATTCAGCGGAAGGTAAATTATTAACAATAATCTGTGCAGTGTTGCCATCATAATGAGCATCAATAACAGAAACTTTATCTTTTCCGAAAAAAAGATAAATGAGGCTGCATAAAGCTATCACCAGGGCTGGAATAACTAACTTACGCATCATCGCTTTCCCTCGATATCGACCACCGCTTCCATGTTAGTGATAAATGGACGGAAGCCGAATCTGTCAAAATGTTGCAAGACAAACCAGATTTTGAAAAACTGGAACTGGCTGAATTTTTGCTTACCTATATCACGGGCGTCAAGCCCAAAATGATCCTGCCCGGAAAATTTGATACTCGCACGCCATCCAGCGTTGTTAACATTAAGACGGATAATTTCTATTTTCGTTGCATGGACATCATGCACAGTAATCCCCATGCCATTGATTTTATCAAGTAGCATCGAGTCAAATTTCGGTAGAATTGACAGTTTAATGGCTGAAGTTAATTGCTCTAATTTTTCCTGAGGAAATCCCATGCTGTTATAGTCAATAAATAACCCAATGGTCTCTCGCATGATCGACGTTGTTTTTCTGGCATCATAATCAGAATGTAACTTATCACGGTACGCTAAATTAAGTTGAGCGTTATAGAATGCTGAACCACGAGAAAGCTGAAAATGCCTCAGCATTTGATTGATAAGAGATCTGTGCGGACCGATGAAAGAGTAAGGCAGAGAGGTTACCTGCATCTCTTCAAACAGCAGTTGCGCACATTGTTCAACGCTGAGTTTGCCACCACGGTGTATGCCATTGTATGCCCCTGCGAACCTCGATTGCGGAGTATCAAAGGCAGTCAATCGGGTCAGGGTGTAAGGATCCACCACGTTTGATATGTTGACCAGTCCAAACTCTCTTTTCAGCCTCTCTTCCGGGATATCCCCATAACGCATGTCGTCAGAAGAGTAATCATTAAAACGCCGCTGGGTGGTGAAAACCGTTGCTGGAAATACAGCATTACTCATAGAAAGTGCTCCCTTGCTGGTGTTTGTCCCTGTTGAAACACACATGAATGCGCAGATTTGCCCATGCTGCGGGTTTTACCGCTTCACTGCCTGGTGCCAGAACAAAAAATGGTCATTAAATTCCGTAAGCGGCACACAGTTTTTGCGGAGCATCCCCGGGGAGCACATGCCTGCGACTGAGGACAGGGTGAATGCAGCGCTGGTCAGCCAGCAAGCCATGGCAGGATGGCGGTGTGGAGAAGGGGGAGGGACGCAGAAGACAAAAAGCCCGCTCAGGTTTCCCTGAGCGGGCTTCTTTAAATCTGGCTCCTCTGACTGGACTCGAACCAGTGACATACGGATTAACAGTCCGCCGTTCTACCGACTGAACTACAGAGGAATCGTTGGAACGAGGCGAATATTAGCGATGCCGATCCCCGTTGTCAAAGCCCGATCGCACACTTCTGGTTTAAGTGCGCGTTAAAGCAGCGGATTGCTGCTTTTCTGCCTTGAATGGGCAGATTTCAAACTGCCAGCAAGATCTCACTTTAAACGCATTTCCTTTGAGATGTTAGATGCGTGTCAAAGTTTTGTTATTTGCCGATTTTAAAACAATCGTTTCAGTGCTTTTATGATGAAAATTTCAAAAGAAGAGATGATGAAACAAATGAACTGCTTATCATCACGCCCGAAACGAGTTTTGTCCGCTCAACGCTTCTTTCGAAAGTAACATATTGATAAGGAAGATGTTGAAAAAAGGAGCAGCACGGTACCGATAGCGTCAGACCAGAAGCCTTACCTCTACGAACAGAAAAAAAACGCCAGCGACGTTGAGTGAATGTAAAAGATATTTTTCATTCGCGGACTCAGCCAACCTGAGCACGTTAACAAATAAGAAGGGTTACCTATGAAATTCAAAAAAGCGTTAGTGACTTCCCTGTTAGCTTGCATGTTACCTGCCGCTGTGATGGCAAAAGATATCCAGGTGGGCGTTTCTATGGCGCTGTTTGATGACAACTTCCTCACCATCCTGCGCACAGCCATGCAAAAAGAGATGCAAAAAGATAACGTGAAAGGCCAGGTGGAAGATGCCAAAGGCGACGTCTCTCAGCAGCTGCAGCAGGTACAAAACTTCATCGGCCAGGGCGTCGACGCCATCGTCGTTAACCCGGTCGATACTAACGCGGTGAAGCCGATCATGGATGCCGCGACCAAAGCCGGTATTCCACTGGTATTCGTCAACCGCAAACCGGCGGGTCAGCTGACCGACAAGATGGCGTACGTCGGCTCCGACTCTGAACTGGCGGGCCGTCTGCAGATGGAAGCACTGGCCAAAGCGATGAACGGCAAAGGCAACGTGGCGATCCTGATGGGCGACCTGGCGAACGAATCAACCCGTGACCGTACTAAAGGCGTCGAAGCGGTGGTCGCCAAATATCCGGGCATTAAGGTGGTACAGAAGCAAACCGCCAAATTTACGCGTAACGATGCGGTAGACGTGGTGAGCAACTGGATGACCGCCGGTGACGATATCCAGGCCATTGCCTCAAACAACGATGAAATGGCGATTGGTGCGCTGCAGGCGCTGGGTAAAAACCCGAACCACATCCTGATTGCCGGCGTGGACGGTACGCCTGATGCGCTGCAAATGCTGAAGAATGGCAAAATGGTTGCCACCGTATTCCAGGATGCGAAAGGTCAGGGCGAAGGTGCCGTACAGACTGCGGTGAAACTGGCGAACGGCGAAAAAGTGGAAAAAATCATCAACATCCCTTACCAGCTGATCACCAAAGACAACATGGCGCAGTTCGAAAACCGTAACCAGAAATAATCGCTCCCCCTTAAGCCGTACGGAGGTGATGTATGACCGCTTTTGCGCTTGAAGCCGAAGGCATCAGCAAGTTCTTCCCCGGAGTGAAGGCACTCGACAATGTCTCACTGCGTATTAAGCCGGGGTCGGTACATGCCCTGATGGGTGAAAATGGCGCGGGCAAATCCACTTTAATGAAATGCCTTATCGGGATGTATCGTCCCGATAAGGGCACCATCCGCATTAAAGGGGAGCCAGTGCAGTTTCAGGACACCATGGACGCGCTGCGTTCCGGCATTTCCATGATTCACCAGGAGCTGAATCTGGTGCCTTACATGACCGTGGCAGAGAATATCTGGCTCGGTCGTGAACCGATGAAATACGGCTTTGTCGATCACGGCAAGCTCAATCAGCAGACGCAGGAACTGCTTAACAAGCTGAATATCCGTCTGAAAGCCGATCGGCTGGTCGGCGAGCTCAGCATTGCGTCCCAGCAGATGGTGGAAATTGCCAAAGCGGTGTCGTGGAACTCCGACATCGTGATTATGGATGAACCTACCTCGGCGCTGACGGAAACTGAAGTGGCGCATCTATTCACCATCATCCGCGACCTGCGTGCCCAGGGCAAAGCCATCATCTATATCAGCCATAAAATGGATGAAATTTTCGCCATCACCGATGAGATCAGCATCTTCCGCGACGGCACCTGGGTCGGCAGCAACAGCACCACCGCCTTTACCCGTCAGTCGCTGATCACCCAGATGGTGGGACGCGAACTGACGCAGCTGTTCCCTAAATTCAACAGTGCCATCGGCGAAGAAGTGCTGACGGTGCGCAATCTGACCTGCAAAGATCGCTTTACCGATGTCAGCTTCAGCGTGCGCAAAGGCGAGATCCTCGGCGTGGCCGGGCTGGTGGGTGCCGGACGCAGCGAGGTGATGGAGAGCCTGTTCGGCATGGAAAGCTTCGACAGCGGTGAAGTGCTGATTGATGGTGTGCCGGTGAAAATCGATTCGCCCTCAACGGCGATTGAGAAGGGCATGGCATTTCTCACCGAAGACCGTAAAAAGTCCGGGCTGTTTCTGGTGTTGTCAGTGCTGGAGAACATGAGCATCGTCAATATGCCCGATTACATCGGCAAAAGCGGTTTCGTTAGCCACATGAAGATGGCGCAGGACTGCATGGAGCAGATCCGCAAACTCAATATTAAAACGCCGACCATGGATCAGATCATCAATAACCTCAGTGGCGGTAACCAGCAGAAGGTGCTGATTGCGCGCTGGCTGCTGGCGCAACCGAAGATTCTGATCCTCGATGAACCAACCCGCGGCATTGATGTTGGCGCTAAAGCCGAAATCTACCGCCTGATCAGTGAACTGGCTAACCGTGGCGTGGCCATCATCATGGTGTCCTCTGAGCTGCCGGAGATTCTCGGCATGAGCGACCGGGTGATGGTGATGCACGGCGGACGTATAACCGGCATCCTCGATAAAGAAGAGGCCGACCAGGAAACCATTTTGTCGTTGGCATCCGAGTGAGGCACGAGACCCCTATGAGTAACGTAAAAGTAACGGCCCCGCAGGCCACCGAACAGAGTTCTTTCTTCGGCAATCTGCGCCATAAACTGCCGAAAGACACCGGCATCTTTGTCGTGATGTTAGGCATTGCGCTGATTTTTGAAATAGCCGGCTGGTACGTGCGTGACCAGTCATTTTTGCTCAACACCAACCGTTTAGTGCTGATTGTGCTGCAGGTAGCGATCATCGGTATTATCGCCGTCGGCGTCACCCAGGTCATTATTACTACCGGTATCGACCTGTCGTCCGGTTCGGTTATCGCCCTGACGGCGGTGGTTGCCGCCAGCCTGGCACAGACGTCTGACAGCCTGTCGCCGATGTATCCGTCGCTGGTCAATCTGCCTGCCGCCATCCCGATCGTCGCCGGCATCGGCGTCGGCCTGCTGTGCGGCGTGGTCAACGGCGTATTGATCACCAAAACCGGTATTCCGCCGTTTATCGCCACGCTTGGTATGATGGTGTCGGCGCGCGGTCTGGCACAATATTATACCCAGGGCAACCCGATCAGCTTCCTGTCGGACGGTTTCACCTCCATCGGTCAGGGCGCGATGCCGGTGATTATCTTCCTGGTGGTCGCCTTCCTGTTCCACATCGCACTCAAACACACCCGCTACGGCAAATATGTCTATGCGATTGGCGGCAACATGACCTCCGCCAAAGTATCGGGCATCAACGTTAATAAATACCTGATCATCGTGTATACCATCGCCGGGGCGCTCTCGGGTCTGGCGGGAGTGGTGCTGGCGGCACGCGTCAGCAGCGGCCAGTCGAGCATGGGCATGGCGTATGAACTCGACGCCATCGCCGCCGCAGTTATCGGTGGCAGCAGCCTGATGGGCGGCGTCGGGCGGATTACCGGCACGCTGATCGGCGCAGTGATCCTCGGTTTAATCAAAAGTGGCTTTACCTTTGTTGGCGTCGATGCCTACGTGCAGGACATCATCAAAGGGATGATCATCGTCGCAGCGGTTTCAATCGATATGCACCGCAACCGCAAAAAACGCTAACCCGTTCTGCTCCTCTCTTCCGGGAGAGGAGCAGGGTAAAGGCGGTAATTGCACGCTGCCAGGCTGCCGGCATCGTCAGACACAATAAGTTTTCCCACTGATAGCCACCGCGCAATTTCTCTTTATTCTCCTTTCTGCCCCCGCAATCCGTGCATTTTCTGCCCGTTTTGCACCACAGCAGCACGCTCAGTCATCACTTTTTTGCACAT
Source organism: Pantoea sp. Morm (assembly GCF_016643525.1). Classification (NCBI taxonomy): domain Bacteria; kingdom Pseudomonadati; phylum Pseudomonadota; class Gammaproteobacteria; order Enterobacterales; family Erwiniaceae; genus Pantoea; species Pantoea sp. Morm. Next base: position 36,675 of record NZ_VOQX01000039.1, read on the forward strand.
CTGCCTCGCAAATGCTGCACCATCAGGGTGCGTCATCGCCAGCGGATAAACGTTATGGGTCATGTGCGGGGCTTATTAACCCATTCGGGGTAATCAGAAACGCTTATTTTCCCGTTCGTTAGGAAAATTCTGGTCAGTGCCCGCCGGGTAAAGATCAAACCTGGCCTGCATATTGCAATTTCTTTGTCACAAGCCAGCAGGCTGAGAACTCATCATTTGGGCATTCGGGGATCCGTGACGGAGGCAATATGAACTTAAGACGACTGAAATACTTTGTAAAAATCGTCGATATCGGCAGCCTGACGCAGGCAGCAGAAGTCCTGCATATCGCACAACCTGCACTCAGCCAACAGGTGGCGACGCTGGAGAACGAACTCGACCAGCAGTTGCTGATCCGCACCAAGCGCGGCGTAACGCCAACCGAAGCCGGTAAAATTCTTTATGCTCACGCACGCACCATCCTGCGCCAGTGCGAACAGGCGCAGACAGCGGTGATCAACGCTGGCCAGGCGCTCAATGGTCAGGTATCGATTGGCCTCGCGCCGGGCACGGCGGCCTCTTCGCTCACCATGCCGCTGCTGCAAACGGTGCGCGAGCAATATCCTGATGTGCTGGTCTATCTGCATGAGAACAGCGGCACTTCACTCAATGAGAAAGTGATGAATGGCCAGCTGGATATGGCCGTGCTGTACGATCGCGCGCCGACTGCCGGTATCAACAGCATTCCGCTGATGAAAGAGGAGCTGTATCTGGTAGGGGCGACGGCCTGTCCGGGTGCTACGGTGGATCTGGCTGACGTGGCGCAGATGAACCTGTTCCTGCCGCGTGACTACAGCGCCGTGCGCAAACGCGTGGACGAAGCGTTCTCGCTGCGTCGCCTGAGTGCGAAAATCATCGGTGAAATTGAGTCGATCTCAACCTTAACCGCGGCGGTGTCGAGCGGCATGGGCGTCACCGTACTGCCGGAATCGGCGGCACGCGCGCTGGTGAGTTCAACGCATGCGTGGATGGCGCGCATTAACAGTCCATCGCTGAATCTGCCGCTGTCGCTGAACGTCTCAGCGCGCCTGCCGCTGTCGCCATCGGCGCAGGCGGTCAAAAATATTCTGCTGTCGCTGCTGAATAAGCCGATGGTGGAGGAGCGCGAACTGATGTTAGTGGGGTGATAGAGAGGTTTTTTCCCTCACCCTAACCCTCTCCCGCCTGGGGGAGAGGGAACCGTCTGGCGCGGCCATCTATCCCGGCACGCCATCTCAATCTCGCGCGATCCGCTCTCTCCTCATGGGTGAGGGCGGCAAATCGCACCCATCCCCAACCCCACGCTTATTACTATTGCGCATAACACACCGTTTTTTATTATTTGTTGCAATCACACCAACTTCATAACATGGACGAAACAGGGCAGGAAACAGGAGAAAAGGGTGTGAATTTCCAGCAACTTAAAATTATACGCGAAGCGGCCCGTTGCGAATTCAACCTGACAGAAGTCGCCAATACATTGTTTACCTCACAATCCGGGGTGAGCCGGCATATTCGCGATCTGGAAGATGAGCTGGGCGTGGAAATCTTCATTCGTCGTGGCAAGCGGCTGTTAGGCATGACCGAACCGGGCAAAGCGCTGCTGACCATTGCTGAACGTATCCTCGATGAGGCCGGCAAAGTGCGCCGGCTGGCGGATGTGTTTACCAATGAAACCAGCGGCGTGCTGACCATCGCCACCACGCACACCCAGGCGCGCTATAGCCTGCCGCGCGTCATCAAAGCGTTTCGCCAGCTCTATCCCAACGTGCGGCTGGAACTCAATCAGGGTTCACCGCAGGAGATCGTCGCCATGCTGCTGGCCGGTGAGGCCGATGTCGGCATCGCCTCGGAGCAGCTGGTGAATAACACCAGCCTGGCGGCATTCCCGTGGTTCAGCTGGCACCACTCGCTGCTGGTGCCGCACGATCACGAGCTGCTGGCGAATCAGCCGGTCACGCTCGTCAGCCTCAGCCGCCATCCGCTGATCACCTATCGTCAGGGGATTACCGGTCGCTCACGCGTGGACCGTGCTTTCCAGGCTGCTGGCCTCCGCCCGGATATCGTGCTCAGCGCGCAGGATTCTGACGTGGTGAAAACCTATGTCGAACTCGGGCTGGGCGTCGGTATCCTCGCCGATCAGGCGTGCGATATTTACGACGGCGAAGACCTGGTGAAGATTGATGCTCACCATCTGTTTGATGCCAACACCGTGTGGCTCGGACTGAAGCGCGGCCAGCTCCAGCGCAACTACGTCTGGCAGTTCCTTGAACTGTGTAACGCTAACCTGTCACTGGAAGAGATCAAACGGCAGGCGCTCTCTTACGAAACCGACGACGAACCCGCCATCGATTTCCAAATCTGAGTTCCCTCTCTGGCCCGGTGCGGGCCTTTTTTATTTGCTTCCCCAAAAGGACGTGGCAAGCTGGCGGGCAGAACGCCTCTCAGGGAGAACAGAATGAATACGATATTGCGCGCCATGACCCTCGCGGACGCCGAAGCGGGTTATCGCCTGACTCAGCAACTGGGCTGGGCGCACCGCCGCGAAGACTGGCAGCAGCTCATCGCCCTGGGTGAAGGCGTGGTGGTTGAGGCGCAGGGCGACTATCTCGGCGGGGCGATTGGCTGGCGCTGGGGGCCTGATGCCGCCACTATTGGTCTGGTGATTGTGAGCGAACAGGCGCGCGGACGCGGTATTGGCCGCCAGGTGATGCAGGCAATGCTGGAAAAATTCTCCGGCTGCAACGTGCGGCTGCACGCCACCGATATGGGGCAGGTGCTGTATGAGAAGCTCGGCTTCCAGGCCTGCGAGCGCGTGGCGCAGCACCAGACGCGCGCGCTGGCGCAGCAGCCTGCGGTAATCGTACCGGATGGCATGACGCTGCGGCTGGCCGTTGAAGCGGATGCCGCCGCCATCGACGCACTGGATTATCAGGCGAACGGGCTGCGGCGCACGCGTCTGCATCAGCAGTTGCTGGCGCAAAGCGTGGTGCTGCAGGATGCACAGGGCAGGTTGCAGGGGTTTGCCAGTCGCCGCCGCTTTGGACACGGCTGGACTATCGGTCCGGTGATTGCTGACGATGTTGCGGCGGCGCAGGCGCTGGTGTCGCAGCTGATGCAGGATCTGACGCAGCAGTTTGTCCGGCTGGATACGCCCGATGCCCGGCTCGGCGCGTGGCTGCTCAACCTTGGGCTGGCGCAGGTCGATGCGCCTTTCGCGATGGTACACGGCACAGCGTGGCGGGCGGCACCGAACGGGCCGCAGACCTTTGCGCTGGTCTCGCCTGCGCTGGGTTAACTAAGCGTAACGGCGGTGATTTCTAAGCCAGACGCGGCGAACGTCGCCGAACAGGTGTAATCTGTCACATTCCATTTCGTCGGCTACCCTTAACGTTTATTGCAAACGTCTAAGGGAGAGCCCGTCATGAGCAAGAAAACCAGCGATTTCTTTGTTGAACGCCTGCAGGCATGGGGCGTCACGCGCATTTATGGCTATCCGGGCGATGGCATCAACGGCGTGCTGGGCGCTATCCAGCGGGCCAATAAAGCCGGTGCAGGCATCGAATTTATTCAGGTGCGACATGAAGAGATGGCGGCTTTTATGGCTGCCGGTCACGCCAAATTTACCGGGGAGCTCGGCGTCTGTCTGTCGACCGGCGGACCTGGCGCGACCCATCTGCTGACCGGCCTGTACGATGCCAAAATGGATCACGCGCCGGTGCTAGCGATTGCCGGCCAGGCGGAAACCACCGCGCGCGGCGCCAGCTACCAGCAGGAGATGAATCTGGACCGCATCTTCGCCGATGTGGCGAACTTCGTGCAGGAAGCGGCAGCCCCGGCGCAGGTCCAGCATCTGGTCGATCGCGGTGTGCGCATTGCCAAAGCGCAGAACGGCGTCGCGGTGATCATCCTGCCAAAAGATTTGCAGGATGAGAACTGGCAGCCACCGCAGCATGCGCACGGATTTACCCATTCCGGGCCGGGCTATCAGCGGCCAAAGATTGTGCCCTACGACGAGGATTTGCGCCGTGCCGCTGAAGTGCTTAACGCCGGCAAAAAAGTCGCGGTACTGATCGGTGCCGGTGCGCGCGGTGCTGCGGTTGAAGTGGTGCAGATTGCCAATGTGCTCGGCGCGGGCGTGGCCAAAGCGCTGCTGGGCAAAGACGTGCTGCCGGACGATGCGCCTTTTGTCACCGGTTCGATCGGCCTGCTCGGCACCAAACCGTCGTGGGAGCTGATGCAGAACTGCGACACTTTACTGATGATTGGCAGCGGTTTTCCGTGGACCGAATTTCTGCCGCCGGAAGGTAAAGTGCGCGCGGTACAAATCGATATCGATCCGGCGATGCTGGGGCTGCGCTATCCGTGCGAGGTCAACCTGCACGGCGACGCGGCAGAAACCCTGCGCGCGCTGTTGCCGTTACTGACGCATAAAGCGGATCGCCACTGGCAGGAGGAGATCGCGGTGCAGGTGCGCGACTGGTGGGCGTTGATGGAACAGCGCGCCATGGCGCCCGCCAACCCGGTCAATCCGCAGCGCGTGGTGTGGGAGATGTCCCCGCAGCTGCCGGACGATGCGATTGTCACCTCGGACTCGGGCTCCTGCGCCAACTGGTTTGCGCGCGATTATCGGGTGAAGCAGGGCCAGCGCGCCACGCTGTCGGGTGGTTTGGCTTGCATGGGGGCCGCCGTTCCGTTTGCCATCGCCGCGAAATTTGCTTTTCCCACTCAGCCAGTAGTGGCGCTGGTGGGCGACGGGGCGATGCAGATGAACAACCTGGCCGAGCTGATCACCATTCAGAAATACTGGCAGCAGTGGGCCGATCCGCGCCTGATTGTCTGCGTGTTCAATAATCAGGATCTCAATCAGGTCACCTGGGAACAGCGGGTGATGGAAGGCAATCCGCGCTTTGAAGCTTCGCAGCAGCTGCCGGATGTGCAGTATGCGCGCTTTGCCGACAGCCTCGGTTTGCAGGGCATCTATGTCGACCGGCCGAAGGATCTGGCAGCGGCGTGGCAGCAGGCGCTCAGCGCCACCCGACCGGTAGTGCTGGAGGTGAAAACCGATCCGGAAGTGGCCCCGCTGCCGCCGCATATCACACTTAAGCAGGCCAAAGCTTTTATGTCGTCAATGGCGAAGGGAGACCGCGGCATGGCGCAGGTGATTAGCGACACCGCCAGTCAGTTGCTGCACAGCAAGGGTTAGCGCGCTGTCCTGTTTATGCCCGGGATAACGCCTGGCTAAATATTTACTGTTTCACTGTAGGGTGCGCATTAATGCGCACCTAGAATATACAATCGATCTGATTCCCATCGCTTTGAATTATCCATAATATATTGTCGTATATGCAGTAATTCGTTTTCATTGCGGATAACGCGATCGTAGAAGCTGCGTTGCCAGATTTTATATCCTGCCTGACGCGTGACGCCGCCTTTAAACAAATTAATTATTTGATTGATGGAGCGTTCATTATGTTCCTGTAACCACAGAATGGCATGGAAGTGATTGGGCATCAGCGCAAATGTATCAAGCGTGGCGAAACGCGTCCGGCGCGGAACCTCGTTCCAGGCGGAGATAACGATATTTCCTAAAGGCGAGGCTATCATTATGCCATCATGTACATTGCCAAATAAGGAGCGACGCTGATGACACACCAGCGTTAAAAAATAGGCGCCTGCCGAACGATAATTATAATGCTTCAGGCGGGGATATTTGCGATTTTTCATTATGACCTCCTTGTTCAAAAAGAATGTGCTCCTTTTATTTGCGGAAAGCCATTAGAAGAGGGTAACGTTGGGAGTTGCATTCCAGATATTCAGAGCGCGATGAATGGGTTATTTTTAGATGAGTGCGGGGTTTTACCAGGTCGCCATAAATGGCGCCCCTACAGGGTTGGGATTGTGTTTGGTCGCCGTAATTGGCAAAACCACAGGACGGTACAAGGTTTTGTAGGGTACGCATTTATGCGCACCAGGATAATTTTAGATGAGTGCGGGTTTTTACCAGGTCGCCATAAATGGCGCCCCTACAGGGTTGGGATTGTGTTTGTTTGCCGTAAATGGCAAACCCACAGGACGGTACAAGGTTTTGTAGGGTGCGCATTCATGCGCACCAGGACAAAAACAAACGAATTAAACGCCGTTCTCCCCTCACACCATCCGCTCAATCTCGCTCAACGGCACCGCCCGGCTGAACAAATATCCCTGCAGCTCATTACACCCGGCATCGGCCAGCGCGTTCTTCTGGCCCTCGGTTTCGACGCCTTCGGCAGTGACGGTCAGGCCCATGGCGTGGCCGAGGCGCACCACGGATTCGACAATCGCGGTGGAGTTCTCCGCCACGCCCAGCGACTGGGTAAACGACCGGTCGATTTTAATCTTGTCGACCGGAAACGTGCTGAGATAATTCAGGCTCGAATAGCCGGTGCCGAAATCATCCAGCGCGATACGGAACCCGGCGTCGCGCAGCGCGATGATGCTGTTGCGGGCTTCGTGTTCATCCTCAATCAACACGCCTTCGGTGATTTCCAGCTCCAGCCGCTGCGGATCGGCACCTTCCGACTGCACAATCTCAATTATGCGTTCGACAAACCCGCTGGCGCGGAACTGCACCGGCGAAACGTTCACCGCCACAATCACCTGCGGTAACTTCAGGGCGGTTTTGCAGGCCTCGCGCAGCACCCATTCGCCCAGCGGAATAATCATGCCGGTCTCTTCGGCGATGGCGATAAAGTCCGCAGGCGACACATCGCCGCGCTGCGGATGATGCCAGCGCAGCAGCGCTTCCAGTCCGACAATCTGCTGGCCGCTGATCTCCATCAGTGGCTGATACCACACCGCCAGACCGTCGTACGTGACCAGCGCCTGACGCAGATCCGCCGCTATCTGCTGCCGCGTACGCAGCGATTCATCCATCACCTTTTCAAACTGGCGATACTGACCGCGTCCGCCATTTTTCGCTTCGTATAGCGCAATGTCGGCTTTGCGCATCAGCTCCAGCCGGTCAATGCCATCGCGGGGTGCCAGCGCCAGGCCAATGCTGACGCCAACCCACAGTTCGTTGCCCACCAGCTGATACGGCTCGCCCAGCGCGGCGATGATGCGCTGCGCCAGCGCCTGCACCTGACCGATATTCTCTACCTCCGGCATCACGATGATAAATTCATCGCCGCCAATACGCCCGACGGTATCGCTGGCGCGCACCAGGTGGCTCAGGCGGCGCGCCACCTCGATAATCAGATCATCGCCGGCGTGATGGCCCCAGGTATCGTTAATGATTTTGAAGCGGTCCAGATCCAGCAGCAGCAACGCCACGCGCTGGTCGTGACGCGTCGCGGCGGCCAGTGCCTGAGTCAGCCGATCTTCAACCAGCGCCCGGTTCGGCAGCCCGGTCAGCACATCGTGAAACGCCAGATGTTGCGCCTGCGCCTCGCTGGCCCCGAGCTTCAGCAGTGACTGCGATAAATCGAGCGAGGAAGTCCAGATACGCCGCACCATAAACAGACACAGCAGGGTGATCAGCAGCACCGAAATCAGCGTGGAGGGACCGAGGGTACGCAACATCTGCGCGCCCGGCTTGTCCGGATCCCAGCTAAGGTAGCCGACGATATCGCCCTGACGCGAGGTCAGCGGATAGCGCGCTTTGTGTTCGTTCTGCGGTACGCCATCGCTAAAGAAGAGCTGCCGCAGCTGGCTGCGTTCAGACAGGTTGCGCAGATAGCCATCATCAAGAAACTTAATACTCACCAGCCGGTAGCGCCCGGCCTCGCGCGTGCTGCTGATATCGCCCACCGCCAGCGCTGCCGCACGCTGGCCGATGCGGACAAAATCCGCGCGGTCGGCCGGACCGGGTACCTCATCACTGCTTTGCACCAGTGGCGTCTGCAACAGATCGCGCAGGTACGGCCCGATGCGCAGATCCGCCACCGGCTGGCCGTTGCGCCACACGGCGGTCGGCTGATTGGTGCGGTCAAGCAGCACAATCAGCTGATGATCAAACATATCGTACAGCCAGCTACCGACGTTTTGATTCAGCCAGTCGCTGTCAGGCTGCGGCTGCGCCAGTTGATCGGCGAGCGGGGACCAGCGCGTCAGGCTGCGCAGCTGGCGCAGATGTTCACTCAGGCTCTGATTGAACGAGGCGGCGATCATCCGCTGCTGCTGCTCGCGCGCCTCATGGTTGGTGGCCGAGGTGCTCCAGAACAGGCCGAAACCGGCACCGAGAAAAGTCAGCAGCAAAATCGCCACCAGCGGCAGGATCACTTCGCGCAAAAAATTGCGGCGAAAACCGTGCGAAAGTTTGAAGGTGTTTATCATTTTAAGGTTTCGCGCTCCGGGCAGGGCTTACTGAATAAATTAGCAGAATTTACGCAGCCTGCATCCGATAAGGGAAGCGTTAAAGGCGTGAAACTGCACGCAATTTTTTTGCGCATAGTCACAAAGGTAACAGTTAAGTGGATTTTATTGAATTGGTCGCCGTCTGGCTGCCATCCTGCTGCCTTAAAGCAAATTCATCCGCACGTCACTGAGCCGTCACGGCACTGTCATCTGTCTCCCGCACTGTAGTCGCCATTCCGCAGCCTCTTCCGCTGCGCCCCTCAACCTGAAGCGAATGAGGTATTGAGCGTGATGGAGATATCCAGACATCCGACCACTGTCTATCAGGCGGTTGCCGCCCAGCTGGAGCAGGCGCTGCAGGAGCGCTATCGCTGCGGCGATTATCTGCCGTCTGAACAGCAGCTGGCCGATCACTATGCCGTCAATCGCCATACGCTGCGCCGGGCGGTAGATGAGCTGGTGAACAAAGGCCTGCTGCAGCGGCGCCATGGCGTCGGCATCCTGGTGCTGATGCGCCCGTACGACTATCCGCTGCATGCCCAGGCGCGCTTTAGCCAGAACCTGCTGGAGCAGGGCAGTCATCCCACCAGCGAACGGCTGCTGGCGGTACTGCGTCCGGCCAGTAGCGACGTGGCCGCCGCGCTGGGCAGTGACGAGGGCGCCAGCGTCATTCATTTACGCACCCTGCGCCGCGTCAACGGCGTGCCGGTGTGCGTGATCAACCACTATCTGCCCGACCTGCGCTGGTGGCCGGCGCTGCAGACGTTCCAGCACGGTTCCCTGCACGACTTCATGCAGCAGCAGCTCGGCCTGCAGCTGAGTCGCCGTCAGACCCGCATCAGTACCCGCCGCGCACAGGCCAAAGAGTGCAAACAGCTGGAGATTACGCTGCACGCGCCGCTGCTGTGCGTGCGCACCCTGAACACACAGCCTGACGGTCAGGTGGCGGAGTACTCCGTCAGCCTGACGCGTGGCGACATGATTGAACTCACCCTGGAGCACCAATGAAACAGCAAACCGCCCGTCAGCACTGGCTTTCGGTGCTGGCGCACAGTGAAGCCAGCGCGCTGGCCAGCCACTGGCAGTCGCTACAGCTTACACCCGCCTTCGAGCGCCTGCGCCCGGCGGAAACCGGTTTAACCCGTCTGCAGGCGCGCATGGGCGGCAGCGGGAAACGCTTCGTCATGGGCGATGCCACCGTCACCCGCGCGGTGATCAGACTGCACGACGGCACGCTGGGTTTTAGCTATGTGCTGGGGCGCGATAAGGCGCATGCCGAACGCTGCGCGCTGATTGATGCGCTGCTGCAACAGCCGGAAACCCAGGCGCTGCTGCAGGAAAAAATTATTGCCCCGCTGGCGGCACTGCGTGAAGAGCAGCGCCAGCTGCGCGCGCGGGAGATCGCCAGCTCCAAAGTGGATTTCTTTACGCTGGTTCGCGGAGATAACGAATGACATTACTGGCAAGTTTTAACCATCCGGTTGCCGACGCCCAGCGCGCCTTCCGCCGCATTCTCAAAGCGATGAGCGAGCCGGGCGTGATGGTCTCGCTGCCGCTGGCGCAGGGCTGGGGCGATCTCTCCCCGGCCGCAACGGCGGTGCTGCTGACGCTGGTCGATCAGGAGAGCGCGCTGTGGCTGGATCGCCGCGTGGACAGCGATATCCTGCGCAGCAACCTGCGCTTTCACACCGGCGTACCGATTGTCGATGAGCGCGATGCCCCGTTTGCGCTGACCCACGCGGCGGCCAATCCCGATCCCGCCTGCTTCGCTGCCGGTGACAATCTGTCCCCTGAGAAGAGCACCACGCTGATTGTCGAAGTGCCGTCGCTCAACGGCGGGCTGACGCTGCGCCTCTCCGGGCCCGGCCTGCGTGAGCCGCGCGCCATCGCGCCGCAACTGCCGGCCGCCATTCTGACCTATCTGCGTGAGCGCCCGCATCCGTTCCCGCAGGGGGTGGATCTGATTTTCACCTGCGGTGAAGCGATGATGGCGCTGCCACGCACCACCGACGTGGAGGTGTGCTGATGTATGTAGCCGTGAAAGGGGGCGAAAAGGCGATTGCCAGCGCCCATCAGCTGCAGGCCGATCTGCGCCGTGGTGATCGCAGCGTTGCGGAGCTGGGCTGCGATCAGGTGGCGCAACAGCTGGGGCTGGCGGTGGACCGGGTGATGACCGAAGGCGGCATCTTTGACACACAGCTGGCGGCCTTGGCCATCAAACAGGCCAGTGGTGATTTGGTCGAGGCGATTTTCCTGCTGCGCGCCTACCG